>CAILAO010000523.1 GCA_903832105.1 uncultured Pseudomonadota bacterium
CCGACAATGAAAGAGTTTTGGTATCACTAATTTTCCCTTTAATTTTCCTGTGCTCACGAGATTTTTCTTTATCCGTAGCTACGGCATATACATCTATATCGCCGCTTTTTCTCAAAAGACGATCTACGACAGAACCGCCACTCAACAGATTTTTCAAAAACCATCGTTGAGTCTTGCCAACTATAATTTGGGTGACATTCTGCTGCCTAGCAACCCGCAAAAGCCCGTCCACAAGATCTTGATCCTGTGTAGAAACAAATTCGCCGCCGAGTTTTCTGACAAGTTCTGTGTTTTTTTCAAGAAGCGATTTTTCTACATCGTTTTGGGTTTTCCCCACATCAACATAAACTCCAATCCATGTACCCCTCATCGTGTCTGCTAGCTGGCGAGTCCACCGGATAAGTGAGTTAGAATAAGGACTCTCAAAAACGGCTACCATAAGCCTTGCTCCGCTTTTCCAGGCGGCTTCTATACCATGTAGCGTCTTAAAATCCCTAAGATCTCTGTCAACACGGCCTGTTGCTACACGAAGGGCCAACTCCCTTAAGGCTGTCAGATTACCTCTTGTGAAAAAATTTCGACCCGCTGTTTCCGCTCTTTCAGGAGGGTAGATTCGGCCTTCTTTCAATCGTAAAAGAAGGTCGTCTGCCGGAAGATCAATCAAAACGATCTCGTCAGCCTCATCTAATATGAGATCAGGAACAGTCTCATGAACAATGACTCCGGTAATCTCCTTTACTGTATCTACTCTACTTTCAATATGCTGAATATTAACGGCAGTAAAAACGTCAATCCCCGCATTAACGATCTCAAGAACATCTTGATACCGCTTTTCATGCCTAAGTCCTGGTACATTCGTATGTGCAAGTTCATCAACAATAACGACCCTTGGTTTGCGAGCTAATATAGCCTCCAAATCCATTTCTTGGATTTCGATTCCTCGGTGAATAACTGCTTTTTGCGGCAAAACATCAAGACCTTGAATCAACATTTCTGTTTCACGTCTACCGTGAGCATCAATCCATCCGATGACGACATCTGTTCCTTGCAATTTAAGTTGATGAGCCCTTTGAAGCATAGCAAAGGTTTTTCCCACTCCCGCAACCATGCCGAGAAAGACTTTTAAGTTACCTCGTCCCTCTCTTCTCCTACCTCGCTGGACGATAGCAAGGAGTTGGTCTGGGCTTGGTCTTTTTTCCTCTGCTTTTATGTTATTATTTCCTGTCATGATCTTCCTTAAATTTTCTTTTAGAAAACCCCTCCTCCAAGATGATATTTAACCTCAAAACATTGACTCTTGGCTCTCCAAAAATGCCAAAAGTAGGCATTTTTACGGTTTTAATTATTAACTTTTGGAGAGAATGTTCTTCACTCACAGAAAATTCTCTAACTCTAGCTATTCGTTTTGCTTGGTAATTCGCGGATTCGACACTTATATCTGGATCAATGCCTGATCCTGACGCAAAGAGAAGATCTGCTGGCGCTTCGATGCCAAGCTGTGCCCTTCTTTTATCTACTGCTGTTTTCAACTCTTTACTAATCGGACCGAAATTGCTTGCCCAAAAGTCGCCGCGCAACAGAGTCTTTTCTTGTTTTGCGCAAACTTTCAGCCTGTGCCTTTCCTTTTCCCTCGGCGATAGCTTCGGCAAAATTCGCGAAAAGAACTGTGAACCAGAGCCAAAAGCTTATTTGAATATTAAAAGATGTGAGATGACCAATCGTAACAATCGAGCAAATAATGGCACCAACAAAAACTATAAACATCACAAAATTCTTGATCTGAACTCTTGGATCAAACTTACGAAATGAATTTCCAAGTGCTGAAAGAAGAATTTTTCCGTCAATAACATCTATTTTTTGCTTCTCGCTCATTTTAAGATCTCCTACAGAATTCGTCCTTGGAGCATGAGTAATTCTTCCATAATGGGTCCGAGGGACAATGCTGGAAAAAATGTCAGAGCACCAACTATCAAAATCACTGCACACAAAAGAGCGATAAATAGGGGGCCTTCTGTTGGGAAAGTTCCAAGCGACGTCGGGGCGCGTTTTTTAAGTGAAAGTCTTCCAGCAATATAAAGGACTGGAAGAATGACTCCGTAGCGTCCCAAGATCATACAGATTGCCATCGTAGAATTATAGTAGGGAGTATTTGCGTTAAGCCCAGCAAATGCACTCCCGTTATTCCCCGATCCAGAACTGAAGGCATATAGTACTTCCGAAAGTCCATGCGGCCCCATACTGAGAAGACTCGAAAGACCGACTTTGGTTGAGACAGTTAATGCGGAAAAGATTAAGATCAAGATGCTGGGTAAAATCACACCTACCGCAGCGTATCTGATCTCTTGCGCCTCGATTTTCTTTCCCAAATATTCTGGCGTTCTTCCTACCATGAGACCAGCCATAAACACGGTAATAATTACAAAAAGCACTATTCCATAAACACCAGACCCTACGCCTCCAAAGACGACCTCACCAAGCAAGATGTTGATTAAAGAAAGACCTCCTGCAATCGGAGAAAACGAACTGATCATAGAATTCACTGAACCGTTGGAAGCCACTGTCGTGGCAGTTCCCCAAAGTACACTTGTTCCAATACCAAATCTCAACTCCTTACCTTCCAAAAAGGGAAGATCAGCTATCGCATGATTAAGCTGAATCTCTGACCAAAAGGCTGCAATGAAACTAACAAAAAACAGGATAAACATGGCTCCAAAAAGAGCGCGTCCATGTCTCAAACTTCCGCATAGTTTTCCAAAAGCAAATGGCAGAGCTGCGGGAATCAAAAGAATTGCGATCAGCTCAAGAAAATTCGAAATTGGAGTCGGGTTCTCAAATGGATGGGCACTGTTGACTCCGAAAAAACCTCCACCGTTCGTTCCAAGCTGTTTGATTGCTATTTGAGACGCTGCAGGTCCCATTGGGAGAAGCTGTTTTGCCTTTGAGAGCGTTTCTGCCTCTACATATGAAGCGAAATTCTGAATCACACCTTGCGACATCAGAATAATGGCAAGAATAACTGAAAGAGGAAGAAGTATATATACTGTAGATTTAGTGAGATCCCGCCAGAAATTTCCAAGTCTATCGGTTTTTTCACGTTTGATCCCGCGAGCCAGTGCAACCATGACGCCGATCCCTGTGGCTGCGCTGACAAAGTTTTGTGTTGTTAGACCTGTCATTTGTGCGAAATAGCTTAAAGTAGACTCTCCCGAATAGGCTTGCCAATTTGTATTGGTTACAAAACTGACTGCGGTATTAACCGCAAGCCAAAAAGGTACAGTTGGAAATTTTTGGGGATTAAGAGGAAGGAAATTCTGAAACGACAGAATCGTCACTAAGACTACGAAGCCAATACCATTGAAAAACAAAATGGCTACAGCATACTGCTTCCAATTCATTTCGAATTTGGACGCCTTGCCTATTCCTCTGAGACAAATATTGTAAAGACCCGACAATACCGGAATCTTAATCTCGTCTTCATCGCAAAAAACTCGGGCTATGAAGCGTCCGATCAATGGCGAAAACAAAAGAATCACAACAAAAAACAAAGCCAGCTCTGTGTAATTAACCGACATAAAACACCTCTTTCAGCCTTTATTGTTATAGACACGGCATAAAAAAGGCATAAAAATGCAAGTCATTCGCTCGCATAAGAAAAAGGATATTGCTTTCTTAGGGTTATAAGAACTGAATTGTTTTTGGCGTTTTCAGCTTTTGTGTGAGAAAGAATCAATGTAAAAATTTCGTTACTTCATTGAAGTTTTTCTGCGTGCCTGTCCCGAGAAGTACAGTTTCCTTTTGGAGGCTGAAAAAGTGTCTTTAAGATCGATCCTGGATACCAGAAACATCTCGAAAAGTCTGGATTTAACTATCCTAGGCGGTGTGAAACCTGTCGCGAAGAATATCATAGGAGTATGTGTGGCCTTGAGTATGGAGGCGATGGAGACGAAGTACAAAGTATTAGGTGTTGCGTTTCAAGCCCAGTGACACCAGGGCATTTCTCGTTCAGTGGCACAAAAGTGAATTCTTCAATGATGGCTACCGCGCC
>CAILAO010000524.1 GCA_903832105.1 uncultured Pseudomonadota bacterium
CATGCTTTAAAAAGCTATGCTTTTTCGAATAGTTAGAACTTATATGGGACTCTGTTTAACAGATCCCTTACAAAGCAATGAACTAGTGTACTCAATTAGCCTGAAACCATTCTAGCGCTCAGACTTAGTCTTTATCGTCATCTTGTTGCCTAATCATGATCTCTCTCGGAATACTTTAGCTTAGCCAGCCAGACTTTGCCGTGAATTAGCTGAAGATCTCGGCGAAAAAGCTAAAGGTTTTAGAGAAAAGATCACGTTTATGCCTCAAGAGTAAGCAGAAGTCGAAGTCTACGATTTTAAATTGAGTAAACACCCTGGCACAACCTTCAGCCCGAAGCGCTCATTGCCCCGAAGTCCGAAACCT
Organism: uncultured Pseudomonadota bacterium; assembly: GCA_903832105.1. Taxonomy (GTDB): domain Bacteria; phylum Bdellovibrionota_B; class Oligoflexia; order Oligoflexales; family CAILAO01; genus CAILAO01. Next base: position 365 of record CAILAO010000524.1, read on the forward strand.
CCCACTCCTCGACTTTTTAATCGTCAACCTAAAATGGCCTTCAAATCCTCTTTTGCAGTCGTAATCGGCTTAATTCCAAACTCCTTCACAAGAATATCTAGCGCTGCTGGGGTCACAAACGCCGGAAGACTTGGCCCTAAGCGAATATTTTTGACCCCAAGATGTAAGAGCGTTAGTAAAATGCAAACCGCTTTTTGTTCATACCACGATAATATGAATGAAAGTGGGAGACTATTTACGTCGGTATTAAAAGCCTTCGCGAGGGCTACAGCAATTTGAATTGCTGAATATGCATCGTTACACTGACCGATGTCAAGAAGACGCGGAATGCCACCGATCGTTCCATGCTCCAGTTTATTAAACCGATACTTTCCGCAGGCTAGTGTGAGCACCACGGTATCCTTGGGGGTCGACTCGACAAATTCCGTGTAGTAATTCCTTCCGGATTTTGCTCCGTCGCATCCGCCCACCAAAAAGAAGTGCTTGATAGCCCCAGACTTCACAGCCTCAATCACAGTACCCGCCACACTCATCACAGCGTTGTGACCAAAGCCGACGAGAATCGTTTGCTCAGGTCCATCCTCCGTAAAGCCGGGTGCTGCGAGAGCAGCTTCAACCACCGGGGAGAAGTTTTGTTCTTCTATGTAACGCACGCCAGGATAGGCAACAAGTCCGCTCGTAAAGATCCTGCCTTTATAAGTGTCCTTTGGCATCTGGATACAATTTGTCGTCATGAGAATCGCACCAGGAAATTTATCAAATTCCTTCTGCTGGTCTTGCCAAGCTCCTCCGTAGTTTCCGACGAGGTGTTTATACTTTTTGAGTCCTGGATAACCGTGAGCAGGAAGCATCTCTCCATGGGTATAGATACCGATTCCCTTGCCCTCAGTTTGCTTGAGCAAGGCCTCCAGATCGACCATGTCATGACCAGAGATTAAAATGGCTTTGCCTTTGCTGGGATGAATTCTAACGGGAGTTGGCACAGGATGTCCAAAGCGTTTTGTATGGCCGCTGTCTAAAAGCTCCATAATGCGTAAGTTGACACCGCCCGCCTTAAGATTCATAGCAAGAAGATCACCAACTGAATTATCTTGCGTTAAAAAGTCGAGAGCTTCGTGCATAAAGGCATAAACAGACTCGTCCTGTTCACCCAAGATTTGCGCATGATCAGCGTATGCCGCCATGCCTTTAAGTCCGTACGTTAAAAGCTCTTCAAGTCCAACGACATCATCACCTTTTTGCTTGCGACGCGCATCAACGCCGATCGCCTCTCCTTGTTTAACAAGTTCACTGATTCCCTTTGCTGGTTTCCAAAGGGCTGATCCTGTTAGCTTTTCGGGAGCTTTCCCTGCTTTTTGACAGGCAGATTCATAGAGTTTTTTTGCTTTTTCTATCATCGAATTCATCTTATCTAAGAGCTTTGAAATCTTTTCCGGATCAAAGTTCACGTTTGTTACGGTCGTGAATAGCGCCTCAAGCGTAAACACATTGATCTCGGGATCGCTCACTCCAAGTTTCCTCGCCCGATGGGCATACATCGCAAGACCCTTTGTGGCGTCAACCATAAGATCTTGCAACCTCGCTGTATCCGCATCTTTTCCACATACCCCTTTTACCGTACAACCTGTACCTTTGGCAGTTTGCTCACATTGATAACAAAACATAGACATAATCATTCTCCTTTCCCTGATATTGATAATCTTTTTTTAGATAAAGCTTTCGTGACTGTTTTGAGACTCATACTCCGAAGAAATCCAAGCAACTCCTCGTCGATTTTTTTAATGCTTTTCCCGATCGGACATTCCTCATCAATACAAGCTGTCTGCTGCAAAAGACACGCCCTTGAAGTTTGAGGGCCTTGAAGCGCTTCATGAATATCAAGAAGCGAAACCTTTTCAGGGTCGCAGTTTAACGAAAATCCTCCTGCCGGTCCTCGCACAGACTCAACATATTGGCTTTTTCGGAGTTGCTGTAAGACTTTAGATAAATGAGCTTCTGATATCTTAAAAAACGCAGCTATCTCGCCCTGAGAAACCAAG
>CAILAO010000525.1 GCA_903832105.1 uncultured Pseudomonadota bacterium
GAAGTCTCAAGTTTCAAGTCTATGTCTATGAGGACGTATGCGTTAACCCAGTGCCATTCAGTACACTAATAAATGTCGAAGACGAGAAGTTTGACAGGAACAGTCCCGTTCAAAAATTTGGCTTGCTTGTTTGGTTTTAGTCCAATGGCCTTAAGGGGTGCTGAAAGAGGAGCCAAAATGCCACAGCGCCACCCCTTGAAGTTTGATTTTAGATGATCACCGATTGCTCGCAAAAAATCAGCACTGACATTTTGATCCGCCATTCTTACACCATAGGGAACATTGACGATCATAGTGCCACAATCGGAGGGCTTTTCGATCTTGAAGAAATCTTTTGTGTTAAACTGAATATATTTTTCGATCTGGCAATTCATCGCAGTCCTTTTTGCAAGATTCACGAACTCTGGTTCGATATCAGAGGCAAAGAGCCCAACTCTTGGAGAGATCTCCGCTTCACGTGCCCGTTCTTGAATGGTGTGCCAAAGCTCGGGATTGAAATCATTCAGGTATTCGAACCCAAACTCGCCCTTTTTTCGGAGCATCAACGGAGCCCTATTCATTGCGATGTGAGCAGCTTCAATCACAATCGTACCGCTGCCGCACATGGGGTCAAAAAAATCGGTGGTTCCCTTATATTCGCAAACGGCAAGAAGAGCAGCCGCCAATGATTCCTTCAAAGGAGCTGGATGACCGTCAATTCTAAAACCTCGCTTATGAAGACTGTTCAATGAAGTGTCGATGCTCACCGTTAGACGATTGTCATGAAAAAAGCCGGCGATGCCTACGACGGCATCCCGAGAGCTTGCGTTGGGCGTGACTTTTAAGTTGTGTTGAAATGAATCGTTAATGGCCTCTCGCAGTTTGCTGCCGATCAAATGGCACGGGATTTTACCTTCTCGATTTGATGCGACCACTTCGACGGTCACTGGATGTTTTTCGGAAAAAAGCTCAAAAAAACGAATTTTCTTTGCTTTGTCGAAGACGATGGTCGGCGATTGCGCGGGAATGCTTTTTAAAATTCGATAAATGCGGCTTGCTGTGCGCAGATGCAAGTGGGCCTTATAATAAACCTCTTCAGAGGCATCAAAATAGACCACTCGGTAGGCGGTTCTGATGTTTGTTCCGCCTATGGATTCAATTTCTTTTGCGAGCAGCTCCGTGACTTCGTCCGGACAAGTTGCATAAAGTTGAAATTCCAAATTAGTCTCCCTCAAATAGCGGTGCATGCTGTTAAGAAGCTACGTCACACCAATATCAAGGAGATGATCTGTGGTCTAGGGAATAATCACTCCAACTGTAGACACCTGCCCATAGTTTCCTACACCCCAATCGGCTTACGAAGAAACATCGTCTTGAGAAGACTAAATGGTAAGTCGCTTAAAAGCCGAACTTTTGTTATTCTAAGGAGTGTACTGAATGGCACTGGGTTAACGTATACGTCTTCATAGACATAGACTTGAAACTTGAGACTTCAACGTGATCTCTTTCTTGAAACGTTGAGCTTTTTCGCTAAAACTTCTACGAGAAATACGGCGAAGAATAACTGATCAAGTAAAAGTC
>CAILAO010000526.1 GCA_903832105.1 uncultured Pseudomonadota bacterium
AGACAAAGTGAGTTTAAGTCCCCCCGAAGGTTTTTCGGTTCCTTTTTGCCTCCAAAAAGGAACAGCCCCGCGCTTAGCGGCTATTATTATTTATCTTTATCATCGTTATTAAACCACACGAAATAAAGGTTTCACCTTTAAAAGCACACACCAGCTCACGCTGGTGATTTTTCTTTTTAATAAAAAAACGGGCAATGCTTGGCATTGCCCGTCGACGATGTGTTGCCGCGCCCTACTTGGGCTGCTGGCACGGACAGATAGGCCCGTCGTAGGTCTGCTCGCACAGCGGGCAGATCTTCCTCATCGGGACGGCGAAGATGATCCGAAACTTCCGACGCTTCATGGGAACCTCCTCAACGCGTTGACGAAATGATCAGCCGATGCGCGCCTCGAGCAGCTGGACCCGAGCCACCAACCGCGGCCGACGCCAACTCTCCCAGAGATTGCGGCGCCAGACCGGCGCGATGGTCGCCAGCTGGACCAGCTTGTCGCCAAACGCGACGTAACCAGTGAGCATGGCCAACCGAAACCGACGAACCAGGACGATGTTCAGAAACCTTCTCATGGGAAACCTCCTGGAAATGGGCAACTAAAAAGTATCACTTATCCTCTTTCTTGTCAATCTCTTGCAACGCAAATAAAAACGACCGACAAGTAAGACTTGCCGGCCATTATTCTACCGCGCCATTGCCCGCCACTTCCGAATTCTATCAGTCAATCGTTGACTCGCATCTGCCTGAATACAATTCAACAACCGACTGATCATTGTCCCGGAAAACTGCTTCTCACCAGTCAATCCTCGCTCCAACATCTGTTCCCCCAGCCCCAGATAACTAGCCACAGCCGAAAGCGTATGTCGAGAATAAATTCGCCCCAACGACCACAAGATAGAAACCTGCATCTCCATAACAGGCGACAAATCTTTCGGCTTCACCAATCTTCTCTCAAAGATTTTTTGCATGCCCAATTCCTCACAATCTACTTTCCCGACACTGACCGCTCGCGCCAACCGCGCAATCTTTTTCTGCTCTACTTGATTTGGATCCAACCGATTGAACAGCCGCTCCAACCGCCCCCGAATATTCCGAGGAAGAACCGGCCGAATCTCACTATCCAAAATCCTTTTCAACTCTGCGGCAGACAACAGATGCCGACCCTGAATCGCCAAGGCAAAATTATCTCCCAACTCAAACAACTCGCCCAGATCTTTCCAAAGAATACCCGAAACACTAACTCGCTCTCTCTCATAGAACTTGCAAATTTGCGTCATCTCCCTGACCTGCCACGCGAGCCGCTCCTGCGCGCTCAAACGATTCTCTACTCGAAAAGATTTACTGGCGAAAGCTAACACTAACAACGCCTTAATCTTTTTCTGAATATTTCTCGTCAAAGGCGGCTTCATCTCCCGTCCCTTTTCCAAAAGACGATTCAACACCGTCTTTCCCAACAAATACCCGCCCGTCAACGCCCGACGTAAACTAGGCTCAGTAAGACCAAGCTGTTCCGCGATTTCTTCGAACGAATACCTTGATTCATACCGCCTCAAAATCTCTTCCAAGACAGCACGTTGCGCCAACAACCGCTCTGGTTTGCCTTCCGCTACCCTCTTTTCAAATTCTTCACGACTTCGCAAAAGTAATTCCTTGACCTCTTCTCTCGGTGCGGCTTCCAATTCCTGCACACTACGCAAAAAATCTTTCCAAGCATCAATATCTTCTGCCCACAATTGCTCCAATCCGACCACATTTGCTTGTTCCATTTGCAAAATCACTTTTTCCACGACCGTCGCACTCATCAACTTACCATTCCAATATTCCGAAAAAGTCGGCCGTTGGATCCCCCACACCGCCGCCAAATCCGCAGTAAGATAATCTGGAAAAAAAGAAGCAAATCGCGCAATCAACGCCGCCTGAAACTTCGCTCTTCGAGACTGAAAAGACCCCGGTTGCTTCATCACGGAAAGAGCAGCTGCCCGAACCCGCAGGACCAACAACTGACGAAAAACCACCCTTATTTCCGGAACAATCCGCTGACTCTTGAGATTGGCAAGGATCATCCGCAAAGACGGTTCCGACACCACATGCTCTGCCGGATAAAAAGACCGATAAAAAACACCATCCGAAATTCCCAACATTTCAATCATTTCCCGACTTCTCATCCCATAACTTTCTTTCATCAGCAAAACCACGTTTCGTTGCAACTCCAACGACTTCATGTCCATCATCGCCTCCTTTGGCTCTTGTCAAAGAACCCTGAAATTTACCTTTTTCTCACCAATTTGTCAACCCGCAATCTCAATGAACAACCACCAGCTAAAAGC
>CAILAO010000527.1 GCA_903832105.1 uncultured Pseudomonadota bacterium
GCTTGAACTTTGTATGAAATCGAATGTTTTTGATGAAAAGCAATTTTTTTGTCGTTGCGGATCGCCGCTTCAACTCGATGTCCTTTCGCTGAACCACAAGCTGTTGGGTCTCGACCTTTAGCTACCGCTTCAGCACGAAGTATTTTGATTCTGAGACGGGGTTGTATTATTATGGTTACCGCTACTATGTTTCAGAACAGGGCAGGTGGTTAAATCGCGATCTGATTGAGGAACGCGGAGGTATGAATCTAAATGAGATGCTGGGAAATAGTGCTGTGAATAAATGGGATAAACTCGGGTTAGTGTCTATGGGTGCAGTTATCGCCGCCGAGGGAGGGGTGGCTATATTATATGGAATAACAGCAGCAAGCATATATCGTAATTTGTGTAATTCTACTTCAGTTGGGGAACAATGGTATTTTCAAGCTGTGGATATATTTGGCAACCCTGCAGTAATAAGACCGCTTCTCGATATTGTTTGGTATGACATTCATAATTTGAAGACTTATGACACCGTAAAGATATTTGTGTACAAGTGGAAAGATATAGAGGGATGTATTCACTGTATAATTGATCTTGTTATTGTTGATGGTCGATTTGGAGAAGGTAACCTGAGACCTGGACCACCGTATAAGTTGCGTGATCTGGTTGACCCACCAATAGCATAAGGTTTAAAACATATGGTTTATTTTTGTTATATAATTCTAGTGCTTGGCTTTATTCTTGAAGTCTCTTGTTTTGAAATGATGAACAAGATAGGACCATCTGTTCGTAAAAGAAAGTACTTGAGTAATGTATGTTTTATCCGTGATAATATTGGTGACAATCATGGATTGCTACGGTTGTTTGCTGTTTATAAATTCGCTCTGCTGCTTCAATTGATAATTGCATTCATTGGATTTTTTTGTTTTGAAGCGATATTTAATTACGTGTTTCTTCTTTGGGGTGTGAGATGCATTTATTGTACGATAATTATACTTTTCGTCCCAGCAGATAGGATGTGATTGACGACGTCAGGGGCGCTCATCTCATGACGTGAGTGAAGAGCTAGCTTATTGGAGAAACCCTCGCCTTCTCCACTTCGCTCTTCACCCTCCATGAGAAATTTGATACGCTTGGCCGCAATCAAGGGTACGCATTATCCAATGGAGTAGCCCTTGTCACAGGCACTATGCAAAACTTCGATCTATATGGACGATTGAACACCGTCGCTGTTGATGGCATTAGTGGCGCCTTCACCTATGGCTATCTTGAAGGCACGCACCTCCAGAAGACGCTGGCCATGCCCAACGGCGTGACCCGCACCTTCGGCTATGAGCCCAACCGCGACCTGCTCACCATGATCGTCCACTCCAACGCCACCGACCGACTCGTGCAGCGCGATTTCACTTATGATGGTCTTGGGCGCCTTCAGGATCGCACATTGGTACGGGCGAGCGGCAACTCGTCCTCAGCCCCCGATGCCTTCGGTTACAATGCCCGCTCTGAACTGACCAATGCGATCATCAACGCAAACGCATTCGCTTATGCTTTTGACCCCATCGGCAATCGCAACTCCGCAATCGAATTCGGCACCAACACCGCTTACGTTGCTAGTGCGTTAAATCAATACACCAGCATCAATCCAATCAATCCTGCTAATTCTGTCGAAAACATATTCAACCCAGAATTTGACTTGGATGGCAACCAGACTCTGTTGAAAACCACCACCGGCATCTGGCATGTTACCTACAACGCCGAAAACAGGCCAGTCTGTTTCACCAACGAGACCACAAATGTAGAAATGTTTTACGACTACATGGGCAGACGTTTCGAGTACAAGGAGACCGTTTCCGGCACGCTCACCCGCCATGAACGCTATCTTTATCGTGGTTACCTCCAGATCGCTGCGCTCGATATGCTTAACATTGCCAGCGTCAAGTACACCATCGCTTGGGACCCGACCGAGCCCACGGCCACTCGCCCGCTTGCATTGCATGTTGGCGCGAATACCTACTTCTATTCATTTGATCAGGTGAAGAATGCCTCAGAGCTGTTTGATGGCGCTGGCGCGATTGCAGCAACTTATGACTACTCGCCTTTCGGCCAGGTCGGTGCCTCCACAGGCACCATAGCAAATCCGCTCACCCTCTCATCCGAAATCCACGACTACACACTCGGCCTCCAGTATTACAACTACCGTCATCTGAATATGCTGGATGGCAGGTGGGTAAACAGGGACCCGATTGCAGAGGCGGGCGAAATCAATATATATTTGATGGCGCTCAATAATTTACTTTTATTCTGTGATAAATGGGGAACAGCAAGAGTTAAAAAAGACTTTACACCCCCTCAGAATATTGTGCCTACTTTTGTGTCGCATGAAATTATGATGAAATTTGGGTCAGATGCTTATGGTAAAGTAGAATATGATGCAACAGTTGAATGTGATTGTGAATGTCTTTGTGATAATACGAAAAAAACTGTTTACAAACCAAAGTGTACCATCACTATTAAACCAAAAATATTAATTGATAAATCACGAGAGCATAATATTCAAAGAGGTCTTTATGGTCATGAACAAAGGCATATTAGAGCAACTTTTAATGAAGTCGAAAAAGTAGTTGTGGCAGATCTTGAAAAGAAATTAAATGGTATGAAAACATACACGAACGAAGAAGAATGTAATAGGGCTGCAGGAGATAAAGAAATTTTTCCGCGAAGTAAATTGAATGCTGATATCTTAAACAAGAGAGGGGGAGCTGACATTCACGGAAAGAAGGGACATCCAGTGAACTATGTATTGTATGAACCGCTGCTCGACTCCGCATGGGGTGATATTGATGAATATAATGATACCTATCCGCAGGTACCTGACCCGTTCAAATGGAATTGTGCCAAGGAGAGGTAGGATATTCTGAAAGCGAGGAAATATGGCAAGAAAAAGTTTGTTCATTTCATTTTTGATGTTTTTTTTGGTGAGTTGCATTGTAAAAAACAAAGTATTTTCTCGTGAGATTACAAAAGATGATGTATTGCGTGCAAGACAAGCTGTTGAATGTGATACAAATCGACTTGAGCTTGTCCGAGTGTTGATCAAGGAAGGATTTCCTGTTAATCACAAAGTTGATGATGATGGGCTAACTTTTTTACACCATGCGATTATCTTAGGCGACGATCATCTTATACGATTCCTTATCAGCCAGGGAGCATCTTTGGCAATAGAGGGCATTTGTCATATACGACCGGTTGACTTGGTAGAGAACGGTAATACAAATATTATATGGAAGATAATTGAGTCAGCTGCTCCTAAAACGGAGGATACTATTGATGATATCCCTAGATATTTTTTGGAACCTTTCACTCAGTTAGACAAAGCAGATAGGAGGACTTATTTATTGTATATAAATGGAAGGCCAGCTTCGTCTGGCATCCTCAAATGGCTGTCTAGTTTTGGCGTGAGTTTTTATGCTAATGATTATGTTGAGAGTGTATCACAGAGATTTATGAAAAAAGGACCTCCTGTAAAAGAGCAACCTATTTTTACATATGAAATATTTTGTGACAGAATATCCTCAGAAAAATTTGTTTTTGAGTACAGGCTAACAGAGTCTGGAAAATCCAGAGACGATGGAGCACCTTATTTTTTACTGATATCATATAGAAAAGGAGAATATACTAAAAGACATGGGTTTTGGTTCTATAAGTCAGTTGAAGCAATAGATTAAAATCCTTGGTGGGTTTCGTTTCGTGGTCCCACATTCTCCAATTGAGATTGAGACACCCCTTCGGATTTGCAAAAATTGCGGACATGACACGACATGTGGTAGGCATTGATGCACCAGATTCAGCAGATATAGCAAAGGTTGACGATGAAGAGTCAGCATTGGAACGTAGTATACAAAATGCAATTAAGAATGTTACGTCTAAAGAGGCAGTATCAGCAATCAAGGATCAATTGTGCGAAGAATGTGATGAAGTCACCTTTATTTTTCGCACATCAAGTAGAAAATGGAGAATTAACACGTTTCTGTGGCGAGGCGATAAATTCATGGATAAAATTAAGGAGGTAACAGGAATGGGAGCAGAGGAAGAAAAAAGAATAACTCGGTCCTGCTGTTCAGAAAGCAAAGGAATGGATCTGCGGTCAGAAAAATGAATTTCTCCGGCTGTAGACGCAAACAAAAAAAGTCGACAGTGTGAATTATGATCAGAATATTAGCGAAACCCCTTGTTATTCTTGGAATCTTGATCGCTGTGTTGCTCGTGTGGGTGTTTCGACCTTATGAGAAGGCTGACATTGCGATGGTTGATCCTAGGCTTAGAACTTTTGAAGAACCTTGTCGGCAGGTTATTGTTCACTACTTTGGTGATTTTGGTAGTATGGGTATTGAGCTTATTGATTCCAGAGATCAGCGCTTTGAATTTTGTCTTCGTATATCTCGGGATAAAGGTGTTGTTGCCTATAAGGAACTTTTAATAGGTTCGACGGACTACACTGATAAAAATGCGTCGAAGGTAATAAATGAACACCATACAAGGCTTCGACTAGCTGAAATTTTACGAACAATGCCGGAGGACGATGACAGACGGGATGAATTTCTATATTGCCTTTGTGGACGATTGCGAGACGCGTTGCGAATTTTCAAACGGTAACCGTTTAGAAAGTGGACTAGGAGTGGACCAGGGGTCGCAGCTAAAAATTCGGTTGCGCTAAAAGA
>CAILAO010000528.1 GCA_903832105.1 uncultured Pseudomonadota bacterium
GGCATCACGCTCAATCTCGGCGTGCTTTTGGCGCTGGCCTGGGTCGTCGCCGCATGGGGTTTTCTGGCGGCGCGCCTGGAAGATGAATCCCGGCCGTCAACGGCACGCTTGCTGCCGCTGTTGTGGCTGGCCTTTCCGTGGCTGGCGCTGGAAGGGGATTGGATCGGCTGGTACTTCCGCCTGTCCGCGGCGGGAGTGGCGCAGTCGGTTTTTGCCAATATTCTGAATTTTCCGTTTTCATGATCAGTCCCCCCCTATTAAGAAAAAGAAACGCTTCCGATCCTGGCACGTATCCAAACACTTTTTTTGCAGCTAGATTTTGATAAAAAAGGAACTTTTTCATCAAAATCTAATTATTTCAAATTTATGGCGGCAAGTCATTTCGAACTTTTAAAGCTATCGGATTTTTCTATCAATTGTCACTTTGTAATAACATCTAAAAGTTTTTGTTAACAGCAAACATATAGTTTTGATATAATTTAACCAGATAGTATCTCGTTAGCCGCACAGTATCTCTTTGGGGCATGGTGCTCAAGGACTGTGGCTTTTTTCTGTTAAGGTTTTTTTATTATGACAAAGAAGCTTTACGTGGGAAATCTCCCTTACAGCATCACTGATGAAGATCTTCATCAAATGTTTTCCGAGGTTGGAGCCGTCGAATCGGCAAAGGTCATCAGAAACCGTGATACGGGCCGTAGTAAAGGGTTTGGGTTTGTGGAAATGGCCAATGACAAAGAAGCCTCCGATGCGATTGAGAAGTTTAACGGGGTGGATTACTCAGGTCGCGCTTTGACCGTGAATGAAGCGCGTCCCCAAGAAGAAGGACCTCGCAAGAGGAATTTCGACGGTGGCGGACGTCCGCCGCGAGATCGCTATTAATAGAGACAATTGGGCTGTCCCTTTTTCTTTTTGGTTTTCCGATCGTCTTGAATCGGGGGTGGGAGTGTTTTACTTCTTCAAAATGTAGGCTGGCTCAAGAGTTGCCGGGTGATAGCTAAGTTTTGCGTGCCTCAGCCCATCATCGCCCATATCTTCTTCTCGATTAATGTAGCAATATTTTTTCTCGTAAATAATTCTTGCCGTTTCTTGATTCACAATCTGATAGATCCCTCTAAGTGCGCGATTAGCTTTCTCATATCGCACAACAGCCGTTGAAGGATTCAACTCTTCAAAGATCGAGAACGCAACGGGCTGTCCGTTCACTTTCACCATGATTCCGTATTGGTTGAGTTGACCAAAGTGTTGCATGGTTGTCCGGAGTGTTTCGCGCTCATTCTCTAGGGTTCCGGTGGGAACATCTGGATATGAGAGATTTTCAAGAATCTTAATGCATGCAGGCCCGCACTCACGTGTCAATTCGCCAACCGTCCACCCATAGCCCGACTCAGCCTGAGAGATATGATTTCTTTTTTTTGCGTACTTACTGCCCTGAAGAAAAGCGAGGTCCTTTGCCAGGTAAACATAATTTGCTCCATCGCGGTTCTCGTCCAAGTCAAACAGGGTCACGAAGTCGCGGTATTTTTCGCAGAAGTTTTGACTCACATCAAAGATCTTCAAAGGGTAATTCATACCCCGCGCCAGAGTAAAAACAGTCTCCTGAAATTCCTTCGAAAAATCACCTATTGGCTGAAGAAGGTGGCGTTTACCATCGTCGTTGGTGGGGACACAAGAAATCAAAAGCAATTCATCGCTTACAGCTAACCATTCTAATTTGTAAATATTTTCCCATGAAAGAAGATGCGCAAACGTATAGGTCGAAATCTTTTGGGGAAATTTCCTTAAAAAGGCTTGAATTGAGCTTTGGTCTTGAAGTTCAATCTTTTTAAAGTCTTGAAATGTAAAGCAGGGACCCATAACGCGCCGTATCATCACACGAGTTCCATCCGGGGGCAAGAAAAAAAGAGGGGACACCCTTGATACAGGATGTCCCCTCTCTTAATACGGCCAATTACTTAACAGCACCCAATACATTCAAGGCACCACCAGTCTTTACCTTACCCTTAAGGCTAGGAAGCGGTGTTGCGGATTTTAAAATACGTGCTTTAATTTGCGCGGCTGAATCCTGTGGATTGTGGATCCACGTAAGTGCTACGGCACCAGCAACATGCGGCGCTGCCATTGAGGTTCCATCCCAACTCGCAGCTGGCATTCCAACAACTTTGATTTCATCTTCATAGCTGTCGCCTGGGACGGTACTCATGATATGCACGCCAGGGGCAGCGATATCGACTGATTCCACACCAAAATTAGAAAACGTGCCAAGATTATCGTTCACATCGATTGCAGCAACCGAGATGATGCTGTTACTTGGAAAACTCGCTGGAACGGCTGGTTTTGGATCTGTATCATTATTATATCCAACGCCGTTTCTGCCATTGCCGGCTGCGAAGACGAGGATCACGCCTTTTGCTTCGGCTTCCTCAGTGACTTTTTTAAGTTCTGTATCATCTTCGTCGCCCGCTTCTCCTCCCCAAGAGTTACTAATCACTTTCACGCCCATAGACATGGCGTAACGAAGACCTTTGACTGCGTCCTCTGAAGTCCCTTGGCCTTTATCGTTAATGAACCGAAGAGCCATGATCGAGATTTTTGGTACAACGCCGCTGGTTCCTTTGCCATTGTCGCCAACTGCGCCAATCACGCCGGAGCAGTGGGTTCCGTGTCCTGGGTTACCCATAAGTCTAATGGTGCTCATTTTGTCATGAGGAAATGCGTCATTATCGATAAAATCCCAACCCACAACGTCATCAACGTAGCCGTTGCCGTCATCATCAATGCCATTTCCCGGGATTTCGTTAGGATTTCTCCACATGTTATTTCTGAGGTCTTCATGATTGTAATCGACACCAGTGTCAAGCACCGCAACGACAAAGTCCCTGCTGCCGCGCTCGATATTCCACGCTTCTTTTGCTTTACTCTTGGAAAGACCCCATTGCTTGCTCACATGCGTGTCGGTTCCAGTTCCCGTGTTTGTGTCCACCGGTTTAATGGCAGGATTGTCAGCAGGCTTTTGCTCATCTTTGTTCTGATTCATGTCTTTTAAAATATCAACGCCGACGCTGTTTCGGTTCAAGTCGATCGTGTAAACAAAGTTAGGTTGCATATGGAGGATTGGACTATGCTTAGCTTTCATCGTCTTTCGGAATTCTTCACGCAGGCTCATTCCTTCGCTCTTGAGTTCGTTCTCAACGTTCTGATCAATGGTGATCTTGTAGAGGTTTTCGTCAACATGGTCGATTTTCTTAACGTCGATCCCGAGCATGAGGCTCATTTCTTCTGCCGTTGGATTTTGTACATCCACCCTGATAAGCCATTCACCTGGAACCGTTTGAGCTTCGGCATAGGCGAACGCACCATATCCAAGTTCAAGACCCATCAATGCAACCATGACTGTTCTCTTCAACATGACTCATTTCCTCCCATGAGAGTTAAATACATCCTGCGTGACGATTGAAGCCATCATAAAGGCGGTCTGGCTGGCTGGCCAGTAAAAACGGGGGTTCCTAATTTCTTATTTAATATCAAATGGTTAAATAACATCAAAAGAAAATCTAAATTGCTTCTCTTTTTAGCACGAACATTTCCATTTTAATATCAACTAGTTACCAGATGTCGCGAAAAACAACAAAAAATAATACAGCTCAAAAAATGATTCTTTTTGGCTCAGGGCGCACGCGCGATAGGATAAAGCAGAAATCGCAGGGGCAACTATCAAGAAGGTGTGCATTTCGAACACCTTTTTGACCTATGACCTAGGGCAAACGGCAAAAAGGAATCTTCTCAAGTTTCAAACTTCATATCCGATATGAATTCTGGAAAGAGTGCGTTGAATCCAGTCTAAATATGAATGACATCTTTCAGCCATTCATCGTACTTTCTTCAGATAAAAAGTCTGCCCGTATTTTGGCGTTTAGTTCGGTGAATGTTTCGACAGGATCGAACAGAGCGTTTTTAATCGTAAACTTCGAAAACAATAGATTCATGATAAAAACGGGAACCGGCGGCGGATCGCCCAGTTACTCAATCATGGCAGGCAAAGGGGGATTTGATTTTTCAACAGGACTTTGGCGTGAAGGGTTTTATTATGCTCGCGTCAAAAGCTCTCAGAGCGAGGATGAATGGGCTGCATGTGTTGATAGTAAGACTCAGACAGTCAAGGGTTTGACTACCGCAGACTCAACAGATTGCGCCTTGATCAAAGGATTTTTTGAGAGCTCACCTAGTTTTGTAGCGGCTGATTTTTTAGAGCTCAACGACAGCGAACGAATCGATCTTGCTGGTTACCTGGCTTTCTTTCAAGATCCCAACCCACTTCCAGCAACGGCTATTCCTCAGCAGATGGAAGACGTGAAACACATTCCAGATTCAGTTGTCGTGGAGTAAGCGATTGTTATTCAAAAAACCGGCACCCAATTTCTGCTATCTCCCTATCAGGAGCCATAACATCAAGATATAACGGGTTATATAGCCCCACCTAAAGTTTTATAAAAAGCTTCCGATGATAATAATGAGCCATGATCGTTAAAGGGGGATGTATGAACACTTTTTATAAAAATTTTTCGATAGCATTTTTATTCGTTGGTGCTATCGGACTAGCGCCTTTTTCGCACGCTGAAGAATATAAC
>CAILAO010000529.1 GCA_903832105.1 uncultured Pseudomonadota bacterium
GGACTCCCTGAGTAAATGAGTAATTCCTTATGGAACAAATTTTGCGGGATGAAGAGCCAATCGCCGCCCTGGCGAGTGGGAGGGGGCCTTCGCCGATAGCGATTATTAGAGTGAGTGGGCAAGGTTCTCACGGTCTTCTTAGTCGTTTTTTTCGCCATGATCTAGATCCGGCTCAAAACGTTAGCGATAAACAAAAAGAGAGAAAGTTAGTAAAGCTTAGGTTTGTTGACCCTGAAACGGAAGAGGTTGTTGATGATATTCTTACAGTCTTCTTCTTTGCTCCCCGTTCTTATACTGGTCAGGATGCCGCTGAGCTTTTTTGCCACGGAAGTCCCTATATCATCCAGAGGATCTTGAGTGCACTGTATAGGAACGGATTTCGAGAAGCAGATCCTGGAGAATATACAAGAAGGGCTTTTTTAAATGGCAAATTAGATCTCACGGAAGCCGAAGGAATTAACGCCCTGATTCAAGCTGAGTCTCATCAGCAATGGCTTACCGCGTCTAAGCTTATTGAGGGGCGACTAAGTCAACGCATCCAAGATCTTAAAGCCAGACTGATTGACGCGATGTCTTTTCTCGAAGCGCGAATTGATTTTCCTGAAGAAGATGATCTGGATGATGTATCTCTCGATCTTGTGAAAAAGAAGGTCACTGAGGTTTTCGACGCGACAAATCGTCTTGCCGAAAGCTATGTTGATGGTCGCATTGCGAGTGAAGGTCTTGCTGTCATATTGTTTGGTCCCCCTAACGTGGGGAAGTCAACGATTATGAATACTCTTCTCGGAAAAGAACGATCTATCGTGACGCCAATTGCGGGAACAACTCGTGATTACATCGAAGAGCGTTGCCTCCTAAAGGGCCGATACTTCAGACTATTTGATACAGCAGGGTTTAGAGAACATCCGGATGAAGTCGAAAAAATTGGAATAGAATATGCGCAAAAACTGGCTAGGGACGCTGATCTGGTCCTCGTGATTTTGAGCCAAGAGGTTCACTTAAGCAGCGTTCAACGCCTGCTCGAAGCTATCAGTGCATTGAATCCTCGAATGGTCAGAGTCTTAATAAACAAATCCGATCTCGGAAAACCCGATTGGATTAAGGCCTTCTCATCAGAGCCATTATTTGAGAAGTTGATTGAGATTTCGTGCACAACAGGCAACGGTTTTGATGAGCTAAAAGAATCTCTCGTATCGATCATCGATTCAAGTCTTGCTCGGCTAGGTGATGACTTTTTTATTACCTCGGCAAGACATCTTGATGCTCTTGAAAAAGCAAAAGCCTCTTTTGACGCTTTCTTCTCGGCTCTGCAAGAAGGGCGCTTTGAAGAGTGTTTAGCCTTTGAACTTCAGCAGGCAGCCAAAGCTCTTGGTACAATTATCGGTGAAGTTGGCGCGGAAGACATTCTCGATAGTATCTTTAACCGATTTTGCATCGGGAAATAGTGATAACATTCTGGATTGTCCGTTCTAGAAAGGGAATGTTACCGACGGCCCTTGTTGAGATAAAATCAACAACGCAAGTATCCGAAGATGATACAAGCGTCCTACGCTGCTTTGAAAAACCCCATCACGGGGCCTTTTTTACACTAATTGTCTTAGAAAAGTAGCTGCGTGGCATAGTCGGATATTTTTCTTTGTTATCACATCGACATCTTGATCAAGGCATAACTGAATAGCTTTAACGAGAGGAAATTTTTTTGATAGATATCGAAGGCTTGGACTGATTTCTTTCGAAGATAATTTACATTCGATGAAAAATTCTGGCTTTTGATTTTTAAGGATGACAAAGTCGACTTCCCTTTTATCGAGATCCCGAAAATAGCGAAGCTCTATGTCGAGACCTTCGGTATCTTGGAGAAAGTGACACCACTTGAGGAGGTGGCAGGCAACGAGATTTTCGAACCTGGGTTCGGCATCAGACACTTGTGTCCAATCGAAGTGATAATGCTTATCCTCAGTTTTAATAGCTCGAATGGATGGTGCGCCAAAGGGATGAATTCGAAAAATATCATAGACATTCTCAAGCATAAGCAGCCATCGACTAACTGTTTGGTGAGAAATTTGAAAATATTCTCTTAATCCATTCAGAGATAGTGGATTGCCAACGAGAGCAGGAAGTCTAATCATCAGTTGTTCAACGAGAGATATCTTACTTACTTGTTCCAAATTGAGAAGATCTTCCTTGAGGAGTCTTAATCGGTTATCTCGGCTCCAATGTTTAGTTTCTGTTTCCGACGCGAGAAAGAAGGGTTCTGGAAACCCTCCATAGGTGAGTAGATTCGTCAAGTCATCTGCGGTTTGTGAAGGAAGCTCAACAAGAGAAAGCGGATGCAACCTAATGTAATGATATTTCCCCTGTAGGAAATCACCACCTCTCTTGTAGCAGTCAAGTTTTGCGCTACCGGTGATTAAGAGCTTAAGATCTTCGCCGCCTTTATCATAAAAGCCATTTAGAAGGTTTCGCCACCCAGGATACTTATTAATTTCATCAAGCACTATTAATCCGGAAGCTGTCGGCAAAGTGTGTTTTAAAATCATCTCTCGATCTTCAGCACTATCCCAGTTCAGATATCTGCTTCTTGCATCGCTCTCCGTGATATTGAAATAACTGAAAAGATTTTTTACGAACGTTGTCTTCCCGGACCGTCTGGGACCCGCAAGAAACACAACTTTCTGGCCGAGGTCTTTAACCACCTGATTTTTAATGGATCTCTCGATAAACGTTCCCATTTTAACCTCCATCGGAAAAAATACATGTGTAATTTCCGATGAGGTTGAAGCTACCAGTGAATTCATAAAAGATCAAGATTTAGGCTGATTACATCCGGTTTCAGAGGCATTTTTTTTAACCGGGATTTTGCATTTAAGATCGTAGCGAGAAGACCAAAAACAGCACCGACAAGGCCTGCGAAGAAAATGGCCTGGAATAGTATTATACATACAGGCCAGGCTATTTTCTGAGCGTAACGCAGGCGGTGCCGTCGGTTTTGGGCTTCGCAGTAGATCTTAAATGCAAAATCCCGGTTAAAACCGTTTTTGGAGATCGACGTGATAAAGCCTAGTTCTGAGGTTGTAGATGCGAGCGTATTTTACGCTGGAGACGTTTAATCCAAACTGGTTGTACTCGGTAGAGTCGTCGATTTTAACGTCTACAGCCTCTTCTTCGACGCCAAAACCGAGCCATGTTTTCTTGTGGACGTTAAAGCTTAGATCCATACCTGATTCTTTAACACTAACAGTAGAGGCTGAGAATGTTTTTCCACCAAGACTAAATCCTGATCCGTATCCAAACTTAGGGTTCACTCCCATCGCACCATAACCCCGTAAAATCCATTGCTTCGAATGTTCCAAGCCTACGACGAGGCGCGGTAGAAGCGTGCTGACGAAGTGTTCGGAAGATACGTTGTTAAAGCTTGTTCTTCGTCCTTCGAGTTCAACTTTAATGAAAGGGCTATAACTATTTTCGTCATCAATGAAAAATCGAAACCCGACTCCAGTTGAGACTTGTATCCTTGAGTATGAGGCTGAAGCTGTTTCGGGGGGACCGCTGAGCGTGCTCATATTGAGTAAGTCGAAATTGGCAGAATAAAAGACACCAGGATGGTCGAGGTTCAAAGAAAACTTAACTCCAAGAGGAAAACCCAAGTGATCTTGGTTTTCAGCAGCCGCTGAAGTTCCGTCACCACGAAACCCTTTTGTGTCGCTTTCGGGGACTTGAATATCCTGAAACGTTCCAAAGCCAGTGAGTGCGGTGAGGTTGACATGAAGAGAAGACGGAGCTTCTTTAGTTGTCTCGACAAGCTGGTCTTTCGCGAGCGAGGGGGTCGAAAAAGACATGATCAAAGAACAAGAAATAATACCAAACGAGTTTGTAATGATTTTTTTTGTGAGCATCATATTCCGCTTTCCACGTCAGAACCTAGTCCAGAATAACAACTACCGCAACAGGATCCACAGGCAAAGTAAAGCTTCACCTAGCTAGAGACCTAGCCAGGCGCATTCATGTTAGCAACCTTTGTACCATTTTTAGCCAAAAAGTCGGGATGCCACGAGCAAATAAAATCCTTTAAAAACAGATCATTACGGTTTTGCGAGGTTAGGAACTTGCCCATCGTTGTTCGTAAGAATGAGGCAACTGTCAACTTTTTCGACACTTCTTCTGGACGTGACTAAAAATGATTTTAAGCCGAAAAAAAAGGCATTTCTCTTGTTTTTTTCTAAAGTCTCAAATTTACACGTACCACATTTTTGACAACACCCTCTATGTATGATGGAATCTCCTAATAGACTGTTTTCCAGCATTTGCTGGGGTTAAATATTTTTTTGAAAGTTGAGGTTCATTATGGCGGCGAAACGTATTTATCGCTTTTCTAAAAGTCTGGCAGAGGGAGATAAAGACCAGAAGAATTTACTTGGAGGAAAGGGAGCTAACCTACACGAGATGTGTAAGATGGGACTCAATGTTCCCCCAGGTTTTACGATCACAACTGAAACTTGTATCTACTATATGCAGCATGGGGGCAAGTGGCCCGACGGTCTGATGGACGAAGTTAAAGAAGCTGTCCATTGGCTAGAAAAAGAGCAAGGGAAAAAATTAGGCGATCCCAAGAATCCGCTTCTCGTCTCTGTGCGTTCGGGCGCTCGCGCTTCAATGCCGGGTATGATGGACACGGTTCTTAATCTTGGACTTAATGAGGAAACCCTTGAAGGCCTCGCAAGGCTGACCGATAACCGCCGATTCGCTCTTGATTCGTATCGACGTTTTGTCGCTATGTTTGGAGATGTGGTCTTAGGGCTAAAACCAGAGAAGGGTGAAGAAGATCCTTTTGAGATGATTTTAAACGAAGTTAAAAAGACTGCACACAAGAAGCTGGACACAGAACTAAACGAGAAGGAGCTTGCAGAAGTTGTTAAGCTGTCAAAAGAAGCTGTCAGGAAACACACAGGTCAACCTTTCCCGACCGATCCGTGGGAACAGCTCGAACTCGCTATTAACGCTGTGTTCAAATCCTGGATGAACGATCGGGCGATCGAGTATCGCCGCATTTATAAGATTCCTGAAGACTGGGGAACCGCCGTCAATGTTCAAACCATGGTCTTTGGAAATATGGGCGATGATTCCGGAACGGGAGTTGCCTTCACCCGCGATCCAGCCACGGGCGAGAATGTATTCTACGGTGAGTTTTTAATGAACGCCCAAGGTGAAGACGTCGTTGCTGGAATCAGAACACCTCTTAAAATCGACGAGTTAAAAAAAGTCATGGGTCACGCGTATGACGAACTCGCCCGCGTTAGAGAAACCCTGGAAAAACATTATCGAGACATGCAAGATCTGGAGTTTACAATAGAAAAAGGGAAACTCTATTTGCTACAGTGTCGTTCTGGGAAACGAACCGGTCTTGCGGCGGTTCGCACCGCACTAGACATGCTTGAAGAAAAACTTATTGATGAGAAGACCGCAATCATGAGGATTGAGGCGGATCAAGTGACGACACTTCTGAGGCCCATTTTCAATGAAAATGCGAAGAAAAAAGCCAAGGCCGATGGAAAACTTCTTGCTAAAGGTTTACCGGCGGGACCAGGCGCTGCGAGTGGGCGCATTTGCTTCTTCTCGGACGAAGTTGAAAAGAGAAAGAAAGAATGGGGCGATATCGTTCTTTGTCGCGTTGAAACATCTCCTGAAGACATCAAAGGAATGGAAGCTGCGGTAGGCATTCTAACGGCCCGCGGCGGTATGACGTCACATGCAGCCTTGGTTGCAAGACAAAGAGGAAAAACCTGCGTTGCTGGGTGTTCTGCCGTCGAGATTGACTACAAAACACGGAAGATGACGGTTTCTGGAAAGTCTATTAAAGAGGGTGATCCTATTTCGATCGATGGTTCGACAGGGGAAGTCTACTCAGGATTGATCGATGTTGCTCCATCAGAAGTGATGGAAGTGATCGTTCATAAAACGAAGAAACCTGAAGAATCGAAGACCTATCAACGATTCGCCCGCCTTATGACTATCGCGGATGAATATAGAAAACTACGCATTCGAACCAATGCGGATCGTCCGAGCGAGGCGGAGATAGCTGTTTCCTTCGGCGCAGAAGGGATTGGACTGACTCGTACTGAGCATATGTTCTTTGAGGGAGAACGTATCACGTCGATGCGTAAAATGATTCTCGCAACAACGGAAGTTGATCGAAGAAAGGCGCTAGATGAGCTTCTTCCACATCAAAGAGCTGATTTCATCGGAATTTTCAAGGCTATGAAAGGAAGACCTGTCACCATTAGAACGCTTGATCCGCCACTCCATGAATTCTTGCCTCAAACAGAAGCTGATCAGAAGGCCTTTTCCGACAAGACTGGTATCCCTGTTGAGAAAATTAAATCGAGAGTTCGTGAACTTCACGAGTTTAACCCGATGCTTGGTCACCGTGGATGCCGTCTTGGGATCACCTATCCTGAAATCACTGAAATGCAGGCACGAGCGATTTTCGAGGCTGCTTGTGAAGTGCAAAAACAGGGAATTGAGGTTCACCCGGAAGTCATGATCCCACTTGTGGGACATGTCAATGAACTCAAGAATCAAGAGCAGCTTGTCAGACGCGTTGCTGAGGAAGTCATCAAACAGAAGGGAGTCACACTAAAATACCTGGTTGGAACGATGATTGAGATCCCACGCGCGGCTGTAACGGCGGATCAAATCGCTGAAGTTGCCGAGTTCTTCAGTTTTGGTACCAATGACCTTACGCAGACCGGATTTGGAATCTCTCGCGATGATTATGGTGTCTTCATGCCGGTTTATCTGGAAAAAGGAATTCTAAAAATTGATCCATTTGTATCGCTAGATGCAGGCATCTATGAATTGATGTGTATTGCTGTCGAAAAAGGTAAGAAAACAAGGCCTGATCTTAAAGTGGGTATTTGCGGAGAGCATGGCGGCGAGCCCGATTCCGTTCGCTTGTGCCATAAGCTGGGTCTTGATTATGTCAGTTGTTCCCCGTACCGTGTTCCAATCGCACGCGTTGCTGCCGCACAGGCCGCTATTGAAGGTCAGAAGTAGACTTTGTTTGGGGGCAGGCGTTTGTCTGCCCCTTTCCTTCCCGAGTTGTGATATAATCAAATAAAAGAGACATAATATTTCGGCTGGGATCATTTGAAAAATGCCTCGCAATCCACAAGATTTAGTGCTCTCCGCTTCTTTTGAAAAAAAAGAAAAAAAGCTCAATTTTAGCAAGTCATATCGATCGTTTGAAAAAGAAATCTTCTTTCTTCTCCTCATTGGATGCGCAGCATTTTTCTTTCTTTCGATCTTTTCTTTTAGTCCCCTCGATCCTTCACCGGTAAGCGGGATTGTTCCGGAGATTCCGCCCACCAATAGAGGCGGTCAGCTCGGTGCTATGCTGGCTGGTTGGTCTTTTTTCCTTTTTGGCCTAGGGACCTTCTTATTACCATTACCACTTTTTGCGATTAGTTTTCTTCTCGTCCTGAATAGACCCGAACCATTTGCAGTTTCTCGGATTTTTGGTTGGATCATGGCGATTTTTTCCGTTTCAACCCTGACAGCGATTAAGTTTTTCGAATTTTCGTTCGCGGGATTTCAGTTTCCTAGCGGTGGATTGTTAGGGGCTTTTATTGGAAATCTTTTGAATCAGTCGGTAGGAGAACTCGGTACTTTAATCATTTTAGGCACACTGTCGTTTTGTAGCCTAACGCTCATTTTTCAGAATAGCATTGCATCTATCCTCTTAGGGGCTGTTAAATATCGATATCATTTCCGGGCTATAAATATTTCTGGTGTTTTAAAAACCCTGAAGTCTCCGACATCTCTTTTGGTGGAAAAGCTTTTTCACAAAAAATCTGCAAAAAATGGGTGTTCCGCTTCGTTAGTGACCGAAGGGGACGAAAGCGCTGCCTCTCAGGTTCTTCAGGAACCGAAGGTTTTAAGCACCCATGCCTCTGCTTGGGATGAAGAAGCGTCTCATGATGAACGCATGTTCTCGCCAAATGACCAGAAGAAAGGTCAGCAGAGGTTTGCAAAAAAATACACAGCACCTCCACTCGCCATTTTTCATAAAAGCTCTCTTAACGAGGCCATCTCGGTTCATCGAAAAGAAGAATATCAGATTACAGCAGAACTTCTTTTGAAGACACTGTCAGATTTTGATATCGAAGGGACCGTTATCGGGTACTTAGCTGGTCCAGTGGTAACAGTATTTGAGTATCAACCGAGTGCTGGTATTAAACTGTCTAAGATTTTGGGCTTGGCTGATGACATCGCCCTGGCTCTTAAGGTCGATTCGATCTTCATTCATCCTGTCAAAGGGAAGCACGCGATAGGAATTCAGGTTCCTAATTCAAAACGCGAGACCGTTTTGCTCGGAGACATTGTGACTTCAGAGGGCTTTCAAAAAGCTCCATCACCTTTAACATTTGCGATGGGAAAATCGATCGCTGGCCAACCTGTTTTTGCCGACCTTTCAGTCATGCCGCATTTACTAGTCGCGGGAGCTACTGGATCTGGAAAGTCTGTGGCGATTAATAGTCTACTTTGCAGTATTATTTTACGCACATCTCCGGAAGATGTGCGTATGATTTTAGTTGATCCAAAAATGCTAGAGCTTTCTGTTTATGAGGGAATTCCTCACCTTCTCATGCCTGTGATTACGGAGCCTCATCGGGCGTCGGCAGCTCTCAGGTGGGCGGCAAAAGAAATGGAGCGACGCTATAAGTTAATGCAGCTTGCTTCTGTGCGAAATATAGCTGGATTCAACCAATTTTGGGAGCGTGCGAGTCTTCAACAGAGAGAAGATATTGGGCAAGCCGCAGATGATGAAGAACCCATCGGAAAATTGCCCTACATTGTTCTCGTCATTGACGAGCTTGCAGATCTCATGATGACGGCTCCCAAGGACGTAGAAGCATCGATTCAGCGCCTTGCTCAGAAAGCGAGAGCTAGTGGTATTCATCTGGTGTTCGCAACCCAGAGACCTTCGGTCGATGTGATCACGGGTGTTATTAAGGCGAATCTTCCCTGCAGAATTGCATTTCAAGTGGTTTCGAAGCATGACAGCAGGACCATTCTGGATCAAATTGGAGCCGAAAAACTTCTTGGCCGCGGCGACATGCTATTTCAACTTACAGGATCATCAAGGCTAGAGAGAATTCAAGGAGCCTTGGTTACAGATGAAGAGGTCTTGAATTTAGTGGCCTCCGTTAAGTCATCGTCACCAGCAAAGTATGACCATACGATTATTTCTTGGATTAATGACGAACTTTCGAGGCAGCAGGGGCCACTTCTTGATGTCTTGGACGAACATGAGGAAGATCCGAAGTTTGGCGAGGCCGTGGAGATTGCACAACTTCAAGGTGCCATCTCCGCTTCATATCTCCAGCGGCAATTAAAAATTGGCTATAACAGGGCCGCTCGCATCGTCGAGACCATGGAATCCAAGGGAATGGTTGCAAAAGCTGACGGTGTCAAACCGCGAAAATGGCTCGGTGCCCCAGCGGTTTGAGAATGTTTTTTTCCTTTTTCTTGGCTTTACAAAAATTCTTCCAGGCACTTTTCAAGATTTTTTCCCATAGCTTCAAGAGAAAAAAGTGATTTTGCAATTGCTGCACGTTCCCGGTGAACATCTTCGCTTTCAGTAATATATTGTAGGGAAGCCTTGACTAAAAGATCAATCGTCTCATCAAAGGTGAGCGATTTATAGCTATACCCATGACCCGCATGGTCGGAAATGGCGTCATCGAGCGAACCGACGCCGGAAACGACGATTGGGGTGCCGCACAGGAGAAATTCGTGGGCGACACGGCAGATAATTTCAGATCCCGTACTGGGAATAAAACCGAAGACTGCCTTTGATAAATAAGATGCAATGTTACTCACACGTTCCGACGTTAAAATGACATCATCGCCCAAGCAAAGTTCATTTTGTTTTACCCAGCGGATGAGAGTTTCCTTCGAAAGATTTGCAGGTTCGCCAATGATGTGAAGTCTAGGTTTTTTGGCGATTTCTTGAGGCCACTTTTTAAGAAGTCCCCGCATAAATTCGATGGCATTTTCATGGCCTTTGACGGGATCAAGTCTTCCAAGGATGATAATGTCAGGGCGATTTATCGAAAGATTGAGAGGTGCCTTCGTGTGCGCTGGGGAAAACACGCTCTCATCACAACCCAGGACGACCGTCTTTACAGGGCATTTTAGGAACGTTTGTTCGATTTTTTTTGTGAGTGTGGGGCTTGGAGAAATAACGAGATCTACAATTCGATGAGACCATCCGAAACGCCATTTCGAAAGGAAAGGGGAACTATCGACGTCTTGGCCTCGAAATCTCACGATGACGGCTTTTTTGTTTTGACTTGTCATCGATAAAAGCTGTGCAAGCGATGTTTCAGGACCGCCATATGTGAAAATAATATCAGGCCGAATATCTTGCGCTAGACCTTTTAGAGCTTTCCATTTCGTGATTGAAAAAGACGAGATTGATCTTGTATCGAGTCCATATTCTTGAGCCCTCTTTTCAGCGGGAGAACCTTTCAATGGAGAAAAAGTGGATTTAAAACCTCGTTTAGCTAGCGATCTCGCGGAACTTAAGGCGTACTCAGTAATCGCGCTATTCCAACGGTTTGATGAGATGTGCCAGAGGCGGCAATGTTCGTGATTGCGTCGCATAAAGCTCATTCGGGACTATTTCTCTTTTTGAGAAAGTTCAAGAAGTTTCGCGTATTTAATAAACGTGTAGAAACAGCTAACCACAGCATAACAATAACCTGGATACCCGTCCAAAAATCCGAGTCGGAAGAAGTACCGTACTAGAAATTCTGTCCACGGCCTAAGAATATGAAAAGGTCGCCAGGGCATTTTCCGTCCCGTTTTTATATGATTTTGTGCAATGCGAGACGTATAGAGGTTAAAACGATTAAAGTAGTCTGATAAGTCTTCATAGCTATAATGAAGAAGTTCACCTAGAGGGAGCTTGCAAGGACGGCTTCTTGCAAGGTCGAAATGTTCATGGATAGCGCCATTAAAAGATCCACTCCCCTTTTTAAAAAAACGAAGAGGATAGTCGACTGTCTTTCCAAACCGGAGTTTTCGCCCGAGGAAAACAAGGCGACGTTTAATCAGAAAACCTTCAACGCTTTTATATGGCTCGTAGGAAGCACGTTTTTTCGGGGCATTTTTGGTGCAAAAAGCCTCAATAAAACCTCGAAGCTCCGTGCTAAGGACTTCATCTGCATCGACCGACAAAATCCAACTTCTTGTGGCATGAGAAACGGCGAAGTTTTTCTGATCGGCATAATTTTCAAAGTTTTTTTGGAAGACTTTTGCAGAAAACTCACTTGCGATGGCGCAGGTTCGATCAGAACTTCCTGAATCAACTAAAATAACTTCGCTGCCTAGAGGCAGGCTTTCAAGGCACCGCCTAAGACAGCGTTCTTCGTTATAAGCAATGATAGTTACCGAGAGATCTATTTCTGTAATAACAAGCTTCCCTAATAATTAGTCTTACCGACTATTTTCCAAATGAAGCTGCATACTGGTGATCTGGACCCCGATTATAAATATCAACTAGTACTGGATATCCTTTGCGAATCGTTTTATGCACATAATCCAGCGAAATCATAGCGTAAGCGCCCCTGCGCTGAACGATACGGCCCTCGCCAACGATTCGGGCTTTTTCGTCAAGTACTTTCACGCGATCACCGATGATGCCAGCTTCGAGCTGAATGACACAGCGTCGTCCTTCATCAGGGCAGTTGTAAACACTAGCTGCTTCAGAGCGTCCTGCCAAGAAAAAAGAACTTAGCGTCAACATTCCAACGGCAATCAATAACCATTTCAAATTCTTGTACCATTTCCTATCCATAATAATTCTCCAACTACTGCTCCACTCAACTTTAACCAACAACAAGATCAAGACAGCGCCACGCTCGAATCTCAATAATTGAGATCCTCGCAGCCGCTATTCAAGCAACATTCATACCGTGGCACATGGTAGTTATTTCAGTATGTTAGCAAATGGCGCGTGTCATGGATAAGCCTTGACTGCAAAAAAATTAGACACTTTGAGGATGATCGCGTGGGTTATAGTTCTCTATATGAATGGGCATTAACACCGTACAGATGTATTAGCGAATGCAGGATGAATCCATTCAGACTGTTTTTGATAGCCGCTAAACGGGTGAACGGAAGGGGCATCTTTGAACGATTGATATATTGATATTAGGTTGTGACTGTTTCAGCAACGCCGATCTTATAGGCCGAAAAAGGCTTTAGCAAAGTGGCCTTTCCAAGTTTCGAAGTGTGAATTACCACCCCAAAATCTAATGCGGCCATTTTCGAGAGTTTGCTCGCCTCCACGCGGAAAGTCACCGCCTCCAAACTCTTTCCCTATTTCAACAGCGCGTCTCCACATATATTCAAATTCACTGTTTGGACTAATAATGAACGAGGCCCTCACATGATTGTGCTGTTTCAGAACATTAATCCAGCTTTTTACAAGCCCATCCTCTCCAGTTAAATCGTAGCTTAAAGCTTCTCCACAGTGCATGCCATTCAACTGGCGGTCGACAAAATATTTTAGATCTAGACCGGAATCGTCATTATCGTAGTTTTCAAGGATAAGCCTTAAAAGTCCGTGATCAACGCGCCCACCACCCGATAAACTATATTGCTGGAATGTTACGTTTCGATTTCCGGTTGCCTTTTCGAGCTGCCGAAATGCCTTCAAAAGTCCAATTGCGTTTCGACGTTGAGCATCTCGACCACTGAAACCAGGCCAATTGCCGCCATTGCTGATGAGATATGCCACGATCGCCCCTTCACCAGAGGGTAGATTACTCTCGATATCTTTCCTGTCACCACTTGTTGAACTGGAATAATCCGATGCACCATCACCATGAATTGCAAAAAAGATTTTTGTTATATTGTCGGGATTGCCAACGATCCAAATTTTCGTGTAATCAAGAAAGTCTTCAGTACCCCAAAGATTTTCGGAAGCGCCATTTGTCAAGGTCAGCTCTGGGATTTCAACGGTTACGTTAGCTCCAGAACCTATTTGTCCTGCTTGTCCTGCTTGTCCTGCTTGTCCTGCTTGATTTTGTGGGTCGGTCGTGGTAATGGTCTGCGTAAATCCAGCCGTTTTCCCTTCGAGCGTAACGTTAAGTTGAATAGATACTTTCACTGAAGTTTGAGTACCGGTGGAAAGCCTTTTCCCTGCTAATGCTCCGGTCCAATTTGTGAAGTATACTTCATCAAGACTTTTAACATTCTTTAAGAACGCATCTATTTCAGCAGCGGCAGAGGGAAGATTCTTGATTTGGCCTAATTGCAGACCGATTGAATATTCGCAGTTTTGAAGAACTTTAAAATCCAATGTTGGCTGATTCCACGCGCCAACAACATCAATTATTTTACTGGCGCTTGGGCATTTGTCGGCTATTGGCTCAATAATAACCCTAAAGCCGTTTAGTTTTTCTTTTATAGTATCATCTGTCGCTTCGATATTTTGCTTGCTAGGTAAACCAAGAGAAATCGAACTAAGTCCTGAGTTGTTTACCGGCTCACGACTATTTGCGTTCTGCGCGGAACTGCCGCAAGCGACCGCAAAAAAAGATACTGCCAACAAAATTAGACCGATTTTCACCTTACTTACCGTAATCACTTTTTTGTTTTTCAACATATTTAAGCCCTCTGTCTGGGTTAGTGATACTTCCTATATGCATAAGTATTGCAACTTATGCACCAAGACACCGTCGTAACTAAATCCTTTGATTACAAGAGATTAAGCCGATTATCATCAAGGATGACATGTATACTTTTTTGACAGTGGTAAGAAAATGGCTTTCAGTGACTCTCCTGATCAAAAAAGTGTTAAGATGAAAAGAATTTTCCAAGACTGAAAGGACTCTAGATGGGCAGCTCTTCATGGTCAATAAAAGACGTAAAAGTA
>CAILAO010000530.1 GCA_903832105.1 uncultured Pseudomonadota bacterium
CACCAAAGTCACGGTGGATACCTATGGCCGTACAACGTCCGGAACAACTCTCGGGGCAAGCGATCTACCGAGCAGTATTGATGTGACCAAGATCGGCGGCGGAGGTGTGGATAATACTGAGTTTGGATACCTCGATGGCGTAACTTCTGCCATTCAAACCCAATTTGACGGGAAAGTCATAGGGCCATCTTCGGCCACTGACAATGCTATTGCTAGATTTGATGGTACGACTGGAAAACTCGTGCAAAATTCAAGCGTGGTGATTGATGACTCGGGGAATGTCGGCATTGGGACGACGAGTCCAAGTTCAAAACTTCATGTTTCTGGTGGCCATTTGACAGTAACTACGACAGGCATGAATACGGGAGATTGGCTTTCTTTCAGAAGAAGCGACACTATTGAACAGTTCAAGTGGATCCAACAGGATAATCCAGAAGGAGGCTCATGGGGCGATCTTACACTTCAAAGAAATTTTGGCGGACCTTTTTACGATGTTTTTACGGTGAATAGATATAGCGGCGGCATTGGTATAGGCACCAAAACAGCTCCGTCAAATGGGTTGGCAGTAAGCGGTAACGTTGGAATCGGGACGACGAGTACAATTGGAAAATTACAACTGGGAAGTAATACTTTTAGCGGAAGTAACGGAGTTCACGCTGACGGAAGAGTAGGTATGATGGTCAATGGGGCACTCACTTCAATGGTCTATGCTAGTACATATAACGACCCAAGCTATCCAGATTACGGACTAGTTTTTATTCATGGACCTTCAACTTCTAATTACAATGTTTGGAGCATCAGTCCTGACGGGCCAGCAAAGGGGGATTCGCTTAATTTTATTTATGGGGCAAATGCATCAAATATTCATTCGGTAACTCCGAAAATTGTATTCGATGGGAATGGCAACGTCGGCATCGGGTCAGCATCACCAGCCGCCAAGCTGGACGTGAATGGCGAGGTTAAACTTGGAAATACGGCATCATCCTGTTCCGCTACCACCGAAGGTCAGCAGCGCTATAATGCTTCTCTAAAAAGAATGGAGTATTGTGATTCAATTCTATGGCAAGGAATTGGACCAGGGGCGGGTGCTGTTGTGGCATATGCAAATTCAAGTTGCCCGAGTGGCTGGATTAAAGCAAATGGTGCGGGAATTTCTAGGGCAACATATGCATCCCTCTTTTCGGCGATTGGGACGACCTACGGAGCAGGTGACGGATCTACAACCTTCAATGTTCCCGATCTTCGTGGGGAGTTTTTGCGGGGTCTTGATGATGGACGTGGTATTGATTCTTCAAGGGCGATTGGATCAAATCAGATTGCCACGCAAGTTTTGGTGGATGATGACGCCTCTGACGTCGTTGGAGCTGTCGATTGGACTAACAATAACCTCGGAAATTTAGGCTATGAGGCGTCTCAAGTATCTTCCGTTAATATTCACTACAACGCAGGTACTTCAGGTGGTGTTACTCTAAACAACTTTACTAGATCGGTTCGTCCCCGGAACGTTGCCGTACTTTTTTGTATCAAGTATTGAACGGGTAATTTGAGACACCGCATCGATGCATTTTATTATGTATTTCAGAGGTCTGGATAGGCATTAAGGAGGGATATATGAACGCTTTCTACAAAAGTTTTTCGATAACATTTCTTTTCGTCAGTCTTATCGGACTAGCGCCTTTTTCTCATGCTGAAGAATATAGCCTATCTTATGGAGCGCGCCTGACCGAAGCAAACGGGGCACCGATTTTGGGTCAAGATGGAAAACTTGATCTCGAAGTCAGTTTTTACAACGTAGGAACCGGCGGCTCACCGATTGGACCGAGTCCAATCTCGTTTCCTGGGACTAGCATCGTGGAAGGCGTTTTCCAGCTTAACATAGTCTTAACACCCCCAGAATTTCATCAAGTGTTTCAAGATCCCTCGATGCCAGTTTATATCGAAGTAAAAGATGCGAAGAGCGGCGCTGTATTTCCAAGGCAGCGATTTTCAGTAATTCCATTTGCGCTAAAAACTCCGATTGATAACGACACCATCGTTTATAACAGCGACGGGAAACTCACCGTCGGATCAAGTGTCGGCACAGTCAAACAAATCACAGCAGGAAGCGGTCTCACTGGTGGCTCTATCACGGATTCTGGAACCATCGCAGTCGACACCGGAACAACCGGAAACAAAATCGTTCA
>CAILAO010000531.1 GCA_903832105.1 uncultured Pseudomonadota bacterium
GTTGAAATTTTCAACAACCCTAGCGGTTGCAAGTTTAGGTCTTCCGGTTATAGGATCATGTTCGATAAAATGAGCAGGAGAGAGATGAACAATTAAGTACCGCACCGGAGACGGACTCTGACCAGTCATACGCTCACAACAGGGCGTGGAGCAGCCAAACTTAGAGCAACCAATGTAGCCGTTACATTTCTTTTTAGCATATTCGATTAATTTTATAGTCTCAGCAGCACCTTCAGGACGAGTATCGTAGTCATCTTTGTATTGAGGATGTTGCCGAGCAATATTATGCGCCAAGTCAGGGTGACCAATTTGAGTGAGAAAGATTGTAATGATCTTGAATGATTCACGGTCAATGCCTTCATTTTCCTGGCAGGTCAGCAGTTCGCGAATTCTTGCACAGTTATCGCGTAGAACAGGTAATGGGTCTTGGACAATTTCATGCCCAAGGAGTGATTGGCGTGTCTGAGCATCATCTGCTACTACGCCCAGAGTACGGTGACGCGATGCTTGCTGTGGTTCATGGTGAAACGCCTGAGCAATCTCAGCAAGGTCATACAGTAGGTTTGACATCGAAGACCTCCAGAATTCTTACGGGCATTGGTGTTTTATAACGAAAGTTGATTGATCCGGGAAGACGCATGAGGTGGGCTACATCGGCGACGGACGTGTCGACAACACAAGGCAGCTTAAGTGACTTAAAATAATTCATTAGCGTTCGATTAATGCTTTCGATGCGGTTTATGTCCAAATTCGACTTGAGAATGACAGGGCGCTTCAGTATCCAGTACCCGTGCACACCACCACCGGAGTCGATAACCATAGTTGGCTTAAGCGGTGCATCCCTCATCGCCGACACCACCGCGTCTTTAGAATCTGGAGAAAGAGGGCGCCCCTCGTCCTTGTCCGCCTGCAGCGAATCGAAATCAACTTGAAGAGTTTGGATGGCGGCACAGTCTTGCTTGGAACCCTGGGAAAAGCCGTTGAAACGGAAGTCAAGGCGTCGCACAGCAAAAGCAAAACCTAAAGAGGTTTTCTCGGTTTCATGCTGCTGGAGCATCATCTCCAAGTCTTCAACTTTTGACCAGATAATTGCGTCTTGCCTGCGTTCGTAATGCTTGACGATCACGTGACCGATCTTCCTAATCTCCGGAGAAAAAATCAGTTGCATGGCTTTAATTGTTTCGGATTTGTTGATCATAACCATCTCCCGAAGCTTAACTTGGACCGGATGAACCAGGCATAGGTGGAGGTTTTTGCGCCGTAACCTAGCGAAAGACCAAGATAACCGGCTTGACCAGGTCTAAATAAATAGTTTTCAGAAGATACTAGATTTATGCGAACGCGCGCTTTGTTGTGAGAAAAAAGAAAAAAATACGCAAAATACTTGGTCACCCCGGTCACCCATTGTGCTTCAATAGTTCTAAGTC
This sequence comes from uncultured Pseudomonadota bacterium, assembly GCA_903832105.1. Lineage (GTDB taxonomy): Bacteria > Bdellovibrionota_B > Oligoflexia > Oligoflexales > CAILAO01 > CAILAO01. The sequence goes on from CAILAO010000531.1 coordinate 1,428, forward strand.
CGACTCTGTACGCGGGCGAGTTGGTTGGCCCGGTCATAGTCGATCGAGGAACATGCTTGAGCACAGTATTTAACCAAAATCTACTGTGCTCAAAGAACAACTTATCACCTGCATTCCAATCAATTGATGTGTTGCTTTCATTTTTTGATAACATCATAAATAGACCACTCCGTAGGCTTTTTAAAGCGTATTATTATTCTTCTATTTGATTTATTTGACTGACGAGGGTATACTAGGACTAGCAATCAGTCATATCGAACCAGTCGCCAGTACTCAAGCTGGCCCTTTTATTTCAAGCCGTCTTTCTCTTAATCTTAAGATATTTTGGAGACTCAAATCCAATTTCCTGCAGTGAAAGATCTAGTCCGCTGAGTAGATGCTGCAGGTCTTTTTCTGACGGCTGTACACGCCCTGAGATGATCCCTGAAAGTCGCGAATACTGGATTCCAAGGCATTTTGCGGCTTCGTAAAGAAATTCGAACCTTTCAAATATTGCCGTTTTTAATTTTTTATTTTTCATATATTCCTCCTTTAACATCATAATGCCAAAGAAAGAATATTTTTAATAGGAACTCTATTTGGGGGTATTTAGGTTTCCGAATATGTTTTTTTTGATGACGTCTTGGATATCTTCGCGTTCAAAAGATTATCAAGGTTCGATAAGGCGTGTTTCAAGACCGCCACAGCCTGTTCATGAGAATTTTCATTGGAAATATTTCTTTTGATTTGATTGAGTGATTCAAGTTTCATTTGCGCACATTGATATATGGAAATGCCTTTTTCTTTAATAAGTAAAAAACATTCCATATA
>CAILAO010000532.1 GCA_903832105.1 uncultured Pseudomonadota bacterium
ATTTCAGATAACACGCTCGGGACATTTTCTGGGAAAAAGGTGAGAAAATCAGTCAATTCTACAAGGGACTTATTTCGTTCTTTTTCATTGGTTGGAGTCTGGTTTTTAAGTGTGCTGAAAGTCCTTTGAAGATCTACATCTTTTATCTTTTCTTTCCTTTGAACTAGCTTCGACGACTCTAACTCTTCAGCGGTAAGACTGATTTCAACCAGACCGTTTGCCCGCACAACCTCATCTTTAGATAACCGTTTACACGCTGCAACCTCACTTTGAGAGAGTGTATTGATTTTTTCAAGCACGAAATTCATGGTTGTCTTAAGATGTAGAGCCGTGTCCTGAATGATTTGCATCGCCACTATTTCGTTTAAAATAAGACGCGAGACGATGTAAGAATTTAGCAATTCGATGTCAATATCACTTTTTTCAAACGTTGGCTTTTCAGGGCGAAGTCCAACACCATTCACGTTGCCCGCGTCAAAAAAAGTCGTGTGAGATTTCTTTAAAAAATTAGGGGCGATAGAAGAATATTTTGCCTTAACGAAACCGGAAAAGTCGGGTTCAATTGTTTCGTAGTCCTGTCCTTTTGACACGTCGCCCTTTATAGCAACTTGAAATCCCAAAATGACTGGTTTTGCAAAATTAAGCTGCATTCTACTTTGTGCGGGAGAAAGAGAGGAAAGCGACAGACTTGATGGGTCCGTAAAAAATGATTTGGCAATCCCCGAGACATCATAGGCTGCCCAAAGGGATATTTTTTCAAGGCTGTTTTCAACGGTTTTATTGTCCTCTGCAGAAAATCCATTCACTTTAACGTCAGAAAACTTATATTGATAAAAAGCACCGCTGTTCTGAACGGCTAGCGGCTTTTTCGAAAGATGGAGCTGCATTTTTGTTGATAGTGGCAGACCCGTTCGCATGATAGTTCCAGCTTCCTCTTGTCCCTCACTTGCAACCCGATATATGAGTTCAGCCTCGCAAGGGTGCGAGGGAGCTTGTTGCCCCAAAGAAGCGATCTTACGATTCAGAAAATCATGAAATTTTAAAAAATAAAATCCGATTAATACAAAACCAATCACGACAATACATGCAATAGCTAAAATTTTTGTTTTTTTTCGCATATTCATAAATCAGTCCCTCAAGGCGAGGTTAGGTAATGGCTAACGTTTTTGTTTGCACCCTTGCCCATCAAACCAAACGTAATCCGCTCCCAAGTCGAATCCGGGATAATTAAACAATTCAAATACCTGATTAAATGTCAGAAGATCGGTGATTGATCCAATGGCGCCTTGCGCATAATTGCAACCGGGAATCGAAATATAATCATTACTACAAATAGTATCGATAACACTTCCAACAAGTTCTGCCGCCAAACTAAGATTGACGAAAGCATAGACCCTTCCCGCAAGAGTCCGAAAATCAAGAAACTCGGAGCGAAAGCAAGGTTCAGGATTCGTTGATACCGCATAGATCTGGGGCATGAAAGAGCCCCTCAAAAATGTAAGTTCAGCACCTGCACCTGCAGAGATAAGTCGAAGTTTCTTTGGTAAAGCCGTGAGGAGTGATCCTTCTGCAACGGCGTCAAGTTTTGCCCATGGTCTGACATATAAACGAGTTATGACTTCATCGTTGGTGTCAGGAGCGAGGCTAAATTCAGCGTAAGGCCCTCCGGTTCCCATACTCCCGACAAACCTCGTCGTTACAAGAACAGGAATGGCTCCGACGGCGTACTGCCAGTTATATTCTCCTAGAGTTTGCGTCACCTGCTTATCATCCAGCCGAATACTTTGTCCCAATAAAAGTGATCCTTCGGCGATTCTGGTCGTTTGCTCAATCAGGATTCCTTCGGCAAAATAACTGAGCCTACTACCTCCGACCACCGCTGGATCGGCGTAATCACGAGAGGTTTGAAGTTTTGCGCCCAGAATGGTTCCTTGTTGCTTAAAAATGGTCGCTTCAATTTCAGCGGATGCAATAGCGTTACCAATGTTGTCTGCCCCAAGCCGATAACTGAAGGCCGTGCCGAACCATTCCGTACCGATGCCCCATCGATCGCTGAAATCAAAAAAGTTTCCCGTGGAGACTCCCTTCGAGCTGTCGTTTGCCGTTCCATCATCTACAAGAGAAAAAGACGTAAGGTTAAGTCCGTCACCTTTTTGCGGACTTCCCTGCTTTGATAGATGGGTTTGATGCTCGGTCTCAGGGCTCTGAATAAAAACAATATTAGGCGTTCCTTCGGAACCGGTTTCGACTGAAAAATGGGGGATTTCGCTGATAGCGTCCCCTTCAGCTTCCTTCGCCTTGGCAACCTTCTTTATTTTCTCGATATTCGCTTTTTTGATTGCCTCGATGGGATCTTCACTGGCCGAAGACGAGTTGACGCTCGATCTCTCAAGGGATCCTCCTGGCGGTTTACATCCTTGGAACAAATGCACCGACAAGCTAAGAAAGCCCAGTAACAGAAAGAAGAAGATGTCATGTTTCATGCGACCCCTTTTTACCCCACCCGTTATGGCTAATCACTTTATTTTTACTCCTAAACCAGTGATCAGGCCAGCTATTTCAAAAAAAGGCACGGAGCAATTTCTAGCCATTTGTTTTAGGTCGATTTTTCAGCATGATAGCCTTAAAATGTAAGGATGAATCCCAAGAAATCAATGGAGGAGATTGCCCATGTATTCTCTCACGTCACTCACGGCACTCACGGCAGTAACACTGTGTATGTTTTTTTTCGCTCCGGTGGGAAATATAGCCATAAGCTACGGAAAGCCTCTGACAGTTTCAAAAAAGGTGGCTCCTTTTCTGCTTGAACATGTAAAGACCGGGACCCCTCAGGATATTTTGATTGAGCTCTCCGCGGAAGCGGATTTGTCCGATGTTAAGAACATCAAATCCTTTGAGTCGAGGAAGCAGTTTGTCTATGATCGTTTACGGACAACAGCACTCAAAACACAGAAACCTCTTCTTAAGTGGCTAAGACAGAAGGGGCGAGATGGGCAGTTCGTTCAGTCTTTTTATATCGCTAATTTGATCGCGGTCAACGCGGCCCCACCAGAGCTTATTTTGAAAATTGCTCTGAGAGACGATGTTAAAATGATTTGGGGTAATCCCGTTACTAAAGGGATTCCTCCCTTCGAAGATCCTGTCATTTCATCAGAAGATGGCCGGGGCGTCGAACCAAACATCGAGCGAACTGGCGCAAGCCGAGTTTGGACTGAATTCAACGTAACGGGTGCAGGAGTTGTCGTGGCCAGCCCTGACACTGGGGTTCACTGGGAACACCCAGCACTTAAGAAGAAATATCGCGGTTTTTCGGAGGAAGGTGTAACGCATCAGTATCACTGGCACGACGCAATTAAAGGCCCTTTGACAGATCAGAATGAGAACAAATGCGGATATAATCTCTCTGCGCCGTGTGACGATAATGGGCACGGAACCCACACAACCGGGACGATTGTCGGAGATGATGGCGCAGAAAATCAGATTGGCATGGCTCCGGGTGCTCGTTGGATTGCATGTCGAAACATGGAGTCAGGGCTTGGGCGTCCATCGACATATATCGAATGCTTTGAATTTTTCCTCGCCCCTTATCGTTATGGTGAAAACCCAATGACCGACGGCAAACCAGCGGAGGCCGCACACGTCATCAACAACTCTTGGGTTTGTATTGAAGGTGAGGGATGCAGCCAAGGCGTCTTTATTTCGACTTTAAAATCGCTTTATTCCGCAGGTATCATGGTGGTGGCATCAGCGGGAAATTGGGGGCCTAGTTGCGCGACTTTGACGGACCCTCCTGCGGCTAATTCCCAGCTAACACTGTCGGTAGGCGCTTATAATCATTGGAAGGATGTTATTGCTTCATTTTCCAGCCGAGGACCATCGACATACGATCGAGAACTAGGTCCTGACGTTGTTGCCCCTGGAATTAGAATTCGTTCCTCTGCTAGCGGCGGAAAGTATCTGGAGCTCAACGGAACGTCCATGGCAGGTCCTCACGTAGTAGGTCTCGTCGCCTTGATCTGGTCTTCAGATCCGACGCTCATCGGCCGCGTTGATGAAACAACAAAAATCGTTCGCCTGACGGCAACGCCGCAGACTTCATCCGAAAACTGCGGCGGTGTTGTAGGAAGCAAAATCCCCAACAACACGTTCGGATACGGTCTTATTGATGCGTACAAAGCCGTAGGTACTAGATTGGTTCATTCAAGGTGAAGAAGGGTTTACTTTGTCCTTTCTTCTCTAAAACAATTAATCAATCCCCTGGTTGATGCATCATGCTTCGTGACGGAGGCTTTTTGGGTGAGCTCCGGTAAAATTGTCTTAGCAAGTTGTTTTCCGAGTTCAACGCCCCACTGATCAAAACTATTGACGTTCCATACGGCTCCCTGAACGAATATTTTATGCTCGTAGAGAGCTATGAGACGTCCTAACGTTCGCGGGTCAAGCCTACGGAATATGATGGTATTCGTAGGTCTATTACCTGGGAAAACCCGATGAGGAATGGCTTCTTCAATATCTCCATCGGACATTTCTTGAGATTTTAGTTCTGCACGAACTTCTTCCGCGGTTTTTCCCTTCATCAGGGCTTCTGTCTGCGCGAAGAAATGCGACATCAAGATATTATGGTGCTCACCGATAGGATTATGGCTCTGCAAAGGAGCGATAAAATCAGCGGGGATTAGGCGAGTGCCTTGATGAATAAGCTGATAGAAGGCATGTTGGCCATTAGTTCCGGGTTCACCCCAAATAATGGGGCCCGTCGAGTAGTTCGTGATCTCGCGTCCTTCCCGATCGACTCTCTTTCCGTTACTCTCCATATCACCTTGCTGGAGGTATGCCGGAAATCAGTGCAAGTATTGATCGTAAGGCAAAATCGCATACGATGGCGCATCGAAGAAGTTGTGGTACCAGATACCCAGGAGACCCATGAGGACGGGAATGTTTTGGCGAAGCGGTGTCGTTACGAAGTGATTATCAACATCGTGAGCTCCTGAAAGAAGTTCTTCGAAGCGGTCCATACCAATCAGGCAGACGATCGAGAGTCCTATCGCAGACCAAAGCGAATAACGACCACCGACCCAATCCCAAAATTCAAACATATTATCTTTGTCGATACCAAACTCAGCAACTGCCTTTGCGTTTGTTGAAACCGCCACAAAATGCTTGGCGACAGCCGTTGGATCACCCGCCTTTTCGAGGATCCATTCTCTTGCAGAGGTGGCGTTCGTCATTGTTTCCTGGGTCGTAAAAGTCTTTGAGGCGATAATAAAAAGGGTTGTTTCTGGCTTTAACCCCTTTAACGTCTCAACAAGATGCGTTCCGTCGATATTGGAAATAAAATGACCAGAAAGTCCCTTCTTCCAATATGGTCTCAATGCTTCCGATACCATAACAGGACCAAGATCGGAGCCGCCAATGCCAATATTCACGATATCTGTGATCGCCTCTCCGGTATAACCTCGCCAATCTCTATTTCTCACCTTTTCCGTGAAACGTCTCATTTTATCAAGAACGGCGTTAACCTTTGGCATGACGTTTTCGCCATTCACGACCATCGGATGATTTGAACGGTTGCGAAGCGCCACATGGAGGACGGCACGGTGTTCTGTACTATTGATCTTTTCCCCAGAGAACATGGCATGAATCTTCTCCGGAAGTCGTGATTCGATCGCCAGTTTTTCTAAAAGCTCGATCGTTTTTTCAGTGATACGATTTTTGGAGTAGTCAAAAATGAGATCTTGAAGCTTAAGAGAAAACCTCTTAAATCTGTCCGGGTCATTCGCAAAGAGTGTCCGCATGGAGAGGGATTCAATTTCTTGCTTGTGTGTAGAGAGGGCTTCTTTAATGGCTGATCCTGCAAGGGGGGACATCTGGGGACTCCTTCTTCAATTCTCATTTCTTAGTAAAAAAACAATAAGTTCAGGTGTCTAGTGCTTCTTTGCCTCACATTCTACGAATAATAGAACCATGAACGCAACACATATGTTGACATAAAGCTAAGAATCTTAGACCTTAAGGATTTTAGGGGGGGAGGGCGAACCATGAAAAATCCATACACACCTCGCATCCTACTCACCGGACCCACTGGCCAAATTGGTAGCAAACTCCTAAAGAAACTACCTTCCATTGGTAGGGTGATCTCAGTTCCTGAGCCATCTATGGAGACGCCCCCTGAAGTCATGCAATGCTCAGGCGGTCTTAGTCTTAATCTTGCTCATGCTGACGATATCGTTCGCGTTGTTCGCGAAGTTAAGCCTGATCTTATCGTCAACACAGGCGCTTATACTGCGGTTGATCGGGCAGAATCTGATCCTGCGACCGCTCGGGCGGTTAACGCAGAAGCTCCCGGAATTCTTGCTGAGGAAGCCAAGCGCTGCGGGGCCGCAATCGTCCATTATTCAACAGACTACGTTTTTGATGGCTCAAGTTCGGAACCGTATCGTGAGTCATCGCCAACTGGAACGCCTCTTAACGTTTATGGTCAAACAAAGCTGGAAGGGGAAAGAGCCATTCAATCGGTTGGTGTTCCGCATCTAATTCTTAGAACGGAATGGGTTTATAGTCTTCATGGATCTAATTTTTTGAAGACCATTCTTCGTCTCATAGCGGAACGCACCGAACTTCGCGTTGTTTGTGATCAAATAGGCACACCTAATGCCGCACACGTTGTTGCGGATCATACATGTCAGATCTTGTCCAAAGCTGATGGCAAATTTTCCCCTTTTTTGCAAGAAAAGGGCGGGATTCTGCATTTGTGTTGTGACGGTGAAACTAGCTGGCATGGATTCGCTCAGGAGATCCTGCGGCTTGCGCGCGAGAGGGACTTTCCTATTAAAACCACGTCAGTCATTCCAATTTCCAGCGAAGAATTTCCTGTTCCCGCAAAGCGGCCTCTTAATTCGCGCCTCGACAACTCAAGACTCAAAAGTGTTTTTTCAATTTATCCACCAAAGTGGCAAGATGCGTTGACGTCTGTTTTTTCGGAAATTAGGTGTCAATAACTTAGGTTCTTTCTTAAAAAAGGTGACTCTTAAATAGACACTTCTGTACATGTAATCACGTCTGCCCTTATTTCAAACTCTAATCTACATCCCTGACTCCTAAAATTCCCTAACAAAAGGCGAGAGACCTTCCTCTATTTAACCCTACGGATGCGTTCCCACTATGGTGGGATTTCAGCCTCGATTAGTCACCACGACCAAGCAGCCTTGGGCTAAAAGATCCCCCCCGGCAATAGCACTTGTTCAGGTGAATTAAGCAG
>CAILAO010000533.1 GCA_903832105.1 uncultured Pseudomonadota bacterium
GCTCTCAAATCGGCGACGTCGCATAATCACTCTGGTGTCTATGAACCAGCAGGTCTTTCTACTGATGTCGTAACGACGACAAAGATTCTTAACGGTGCCGTCACAACAGACAAGATTACTGATGCCAACGTGACATCGGCAAAGATTGCTTCGGGTGTTGATGCGACCAAGATCGGTAGTGGCGCGATTGACAACACGGAGTTTAGCTACCTCAACGGCGTGACAAGTGCGATCCAAACTCAGCTTGATGGAAAAGTCGTTGGACCAGCTTCGGCTACCGACAATGCCGTTGCTCGATTTGATGGTACTACTGGAAAATTTGTGCAAAATTCGGGTGTTGTTATTGATGATTCCGGTAAGGTCGGTATCGGTACAACGAACCCTACTGCTTTGCTACAACTAGGCAACAATATAGTTACTGATGTCCCCGCCGATACGGCATTGTTTATTGAAGGACCAAAATCCTTGCGTTTTGGATCAAGTAATGGAAATCCAAACTATGGGAGTTACTTTATACCTAATTATGCGCTTCCTAATGAGTCCTCCTTGACCATAGGAATAAGAGCAAATGGTGGAACAAATTGGGATATGCTCTCCCTTTCAAAGCAAGGAGTAGGAGTAGGTGGAGTTCAATCTACGGGAGGGAGAATGTTGTATGTAAAACCTTCTATATGGAGTGGCACCGAAATGTCAGTTGTACGATCGGGCTTCGATTATATAGGAGCCGGTTTTTTTCCTACGGTCTATGGTGTATATGTCGAAACGCCAACGGGAAATATCACAACAAAATATGCGATAGTAACGGAAGTAAACGCAGGCAACGTCGGCATTGGAACAACAAGTCCTCAGCAAAAATTGTCTGTAGCTGGAACGATAGAATCTACTTCGGGAGGATTCAAGTTTCCCGATGGTAGCATTCAATACACGGCCACGAAGTTTGTGAATCGGGTTTACGCCGAAAACGCGAGCTACCTGTCTATCACGACAATGATTCCCCTTGATGACACGATTCCTCAAGTGAGCGAAGGAACGCAAATTCTCTCTGCCAGCATCACCCCAACGAATAGTTCGAGCAGACTTCGCATTCACGTGGCTGCACCATTCAATCTTGGCAACAATAGTACGGGCGTAGTTGCGTTGTTTCGAGATGGCGGAACTGACGCGCTATGCGCGAACACGAATGCTCCTTCGGCAACAAACTCCGACCAAGACTTAACGCTGACTCACGAAGTAGTTGCTGGAAGCACTTCTACGACAACGTTCTCGGTTCGAGTCGGATCCACGGGTTCCAGCCTTTATCTCAACGGTCGAACAACAGGCAGGGTCTTGGGAGGCGTTCAAAAGGCGGTCATAACCATTGATGAGCTTACACCGTAAGCCTATTTTAGGCGCTGACCAATAAACTAATGGGGACGGGCAGCTCGAATAACCACAATCATTGTTGGTTTCAGTTTTTATTTAAAAAAATCAAGGCAAAAGATTCCTTGCCTTCATTGAGTCTGCGTGCCCGTCCCCATTAGTTCTGTTATAATGAAAGTGGACGCCAGCAAGGGGGGAGTTTATGAAACTTATTTTTTCTATGGTTTGTTTTTTTATCGGCAGCATTTTGATCGCAAACGAGGACACCAATTTTAAAATCGAGAATTCTGGTGGCGAGCAAGTTATGGTCGAGGACATCCTCACTAAACCCTATCTGTTTCTCGCATACTCAACCCCTACTTGAAGTTCTTGTGTTCGCGAGGCTCGCGAAATGAATGAATCCTCTCAATTCTTAAAAATGTTCACCCAGGGTCCTTGTGATCTAATCTTTTTGATTCCTAAAAATAACTTGGAGCGGTGGGTAAAGCTTTTAGGAGAAGAAACCTATTTGGGAAGAAGATCATATAGTCCGGCAGACTATACAATTCAGGACATTGCCCAAAAGTTTTTTGGAATCGATTTGTCTCAGATTTCTTATTACACTCTCGTAACGAAAGATGGAACGGGTCGGTGGAAAGTCGTCTTAGACGATAGTGACATGATCAGCAACCCGCTCGCAAGCAATTCGCTCAAAAGAATATGTCAAGTCGTAGAGTAATCGATAGTCTTGCTATTGACGTATCATTTTCTTAATGACAACCCTTCATCACCTTCTGTGTTGAGGGTTACGCGGTCATCATCTCCGTTCCAGAAGAAAAGAGAGAGCGGGCCGTCAGATAAATCGTCCCATTTAACATTAGCTAAAAGCGGGTACTGAGAGGGTCGGCTGTTTGGATTCAGGTCGATATGAAAATGGTCATGATGATCTGCGTTGTAGTCTGGATCAAGAACATTTTCAAATGTTTCACGGAAAAGGGCTCCGATGGCCTTAAGAGTATCGCCTTTTGAGGAATCGTCCCAATCTTCGCTAATTGTTAGGACGGTTCCGTCTTGCAGCGTGAATGATGCCAAGTCGATGGCGAGTGCGTATGAATGGCGTGATAGTGTGCTGGTTCCCGCGATGTTGCGGTAGTTGTAAATTCCCATGTGTCGAAGTCCGACGACATTAAACTTTTGATTTATTTTTTTAAATGCAGCGGTAAGCTCAGCTGCGAGCCACATATCAGCAAAGTCGCGATCCACCGTTTTAGATCCGTTCGATACTTCGAGGCCGTGCGATTTATGATACCAGTAAACCGGTTCTTCGACACCCTCGCGAGAATCGGCTTTGTAGAGGGTCATATTTTCGCTTTGTGTCGGACTTGGACTCGGACTGGGGCTTGGACTCGGACTGGGGTTTGGATTTGAGCCCCCGTTGTTATTGATAGTTATTTCGATAGAAAGATCTGTTTCTCCCCCTGTGGTAGCTGTTCCAGTGGCGGTACCTGTAAACCCAATAGCCTTTCCCTCTGGAGTTACTAAAAGTTTAAGGGTCATTGAAACTCGGTCTTGCTGAGTTGCGGGGAGCTTTTGTCCCGCTTTGGCGCCGGTCCAGTTGGTAAAGTACACAGCTTCAAGTTGCTTTGTTGCGTTAGTAGCGCCAGCCCCGTTGAAACCAAGTTGTAATCCCACAGAATAGTCACAGCCCTTTGCTATTTTCTGGTCAATAGAGGTGTCGTTCCATTTTCCGACGACGTCAATCACTTTTGCGTCCTTACAGCCATCGCTCAAAGGTTCTATGACGAGACGATAATTTGTAAGCTTTTCTCTTGCGGCTTCTTTGCCCGCTTCTGTTTTGATTTTCACTTTGTCTGGAAGTGTCACGGAAATTGTACTAAGTCCCGAGGTATCGTTTTGTCCTATCGGAACATTTTGTGCGTTCTGTCCAGCGCAAGCTCCTAAGGATGTGAGGATTAGGAAGCCAAGACAAATTAACAAAACCTTCTTTTTCATAATGCCCTCTCTGTCACGATTCACGTCACACTCAAGTTAATAAATGAAAAGCGCGATTAGCCATAAATACAGACGTTCAGTCTTTATAAAAGCAAGTTTTGCGCCAGAAAGGTGATAAAGGCTAACATGCTGAATAGTGAGGGAAAAGGCGACTCTTTGGTGTGTAAAAAATGTCGAAGAGATGAACTTTGTTGATATTTTTGACAGGTCCAGCCATGTTGATCAGATTTGATTTAGGTCAGTGTCCAGAAAAAGCGCTATCGACAAATTCCTCGCTCGCTTAATCGAACAAACTCCAAAAAAGAGAGTTTATCCTCCGAGGTTGGAATCTCTTTTTCAATCATATCGAAAGATTCTTCCAAAGTTAGGTTCTCTTTAAACAAAAAATCGAACATCTTTTTAATGTTGTCGAATCTTGTTCCTGATATGCCGGCTTTCTTAAGCCCCTCAATGTTAAGCCCGCTAACGGTTGCGCGATCACCTCGAACCATGCAGAAAGGAACAACGTCCTGCGAAACCATAGAGCCGCTCTCAAGATGTGACCACTTGCCAATGCGACAAAATTGGTGAACCCCTACCATACTTCCAAAAACTACACCGTCTTGAATTTCGATGTGTCCACCTAGATTGATACCATTAGAAAAAAACACATCGTTGCCGATGATACCGTCGTGACCGACATGCGAAAAAGCAGAAAATACGTTGCGGGAACCAATGACAGTTTTATTGTGTCCTATCTCCGTTCCGAGGGAGATATTGGTATACTCTCGAAAGATATTATCACTCCCTATAGCCAGGGTTGACTCTTCACCCTTGAAACGAACATGTTGCGGAATGACCCCGAGGGTCACAAAAGACCAAAGTTGAGTTCTTGGCCCGATAGTGACGCGCCCATCAATCATCACGTTGGATCCGATGAGAACATCGTCAGCAATATTCGCATGAGGACCGACATAACTTAGAGGGCCGACTTTCACGCCCTTTCCCAAAACTGCGCTTTTCTCGACCCGAGCTGTGGGATGAATTTCCACAGACCCTTTTTGGTGAGGGTCAGAGAGTGTGCGAAAAAACGTTTCAAAGTATTTTAATGATTCAAGCGATTCAGGCACGGCAATCTCCAGAATAAATCATGTTACTTGACTCAAGTCTGCCTCAAGAATCCGTTTTTATAACATTGATTTTGATTAGTTACAAAATGTTAACGAGTCTTCTCGCAGGGAAGTAATAAAAGACTAGAAAATCAGAGAGATATGGCCCGCGTGGCTTTCTTGTCGCCGGACGGATCTGAATCTTGTATGTGTAAGAACTGACGGGTGTGTTTTGCAATTAGTTGAAATTTGCGAGGAATACTTGATGAAAGGCCGTGAGTCAAAACAATATTCAATCGTCATGGTCGGCGCTGGCCGTATGGGGAAAAATCATCTGCGAGCGATGGCGCGATCGAAGATCTTTAATCTTGTCGCTGTGATTGATCCTGAAAAACCGCCGTTAGAGGCTGAGATGCTGCAATCTGCGGCATATTTAAGGTCGTTGGAAGAGTTATTTGCGGCCCCCGTCGTTTATGACTGTGCCTTAGTTGCAGCGACAACAGGCGTGCACTTTGAAATAGCCCAAGTCTTTTTGAAGAAAAGAGTGCATTTGTTGATGGAAAAGCCTTTGGCGAGTACATGTTTACAGAGTGAGGAGATCGTACGCCTCGCAAAATCTAACAACTTGGTATTAGCAACAGCTCACGTCGAACGATTTAACCCGGCGATAAGGGAATTGCAGGCGGTGCTTGAAAAGCACTTGATTGGCGAAATTGTGAGTCTTCAGTCTTTTCGTGGTGGTTTGGCTCCTCAAACGATTGGTCATGGCAATGACGTTGTTTTGGATATGGCGGTTCATGATATCGACATCATTTCCATGCTTGTGGGGCCATTGAGTCTGCAGAACGTCAAATGCAGGTCAATTGATTCTTCTGGGACCTTCCATCATGCAGATATTTTCTTTCACGGAAAGAACGGTGTTCCTGCAATAGTGAGTGCTAGCTGGCTTTCTCCCATTAGACATAGGACGCTTAGAATAACCGGGACAGAAGGTGTGGCTCTTGTGGATTTTTTAAATAGAAAAACACTTGTTTATAAGCGAAAGATGTCATCTGGAGCTCAAGCGATTTCTGGAGAAGCAGACTGCATTGAAGGAAAAGATGTTTTGAGAGACTCGGGACTTGAGCCGATTCAAGATGCGCTTGAAGCGCAACTTAAAGATTTTGAGCAGTTGTTATTGCAGAGTGAAGGAGCGATGTCCCTCAAGTTTTTGCGCACTATTTGCTTGGGTGAGGAAGGTGCTCAGGCAGTGAGGCTTGTTGAGGAGGCTCGGATGTTAGGTCGAAAGTCATGATATGACCAGTAGTAGCTGTGCAAATATACCATATTTTATTTCTGTTGGTGAACAATCGGGCGACCTTTTGGCCGCCGAGTTGGTCAGTAATCTACAAAAAATTGCCCCGCAGTACAAACCATATGGAGTTACAGGCGAATCGATGCGGCACGTGGGTGTTGCGTCGATAAGTGATTGCAAAGTATTGTCTGTTATGGGTTTTGTTGAAGTCTTGAAGCGCCTCCCGGAGCTGATGCGATTTGAAACTCGAATTTTGAGAGAAATTGATCTTATTAAACCTGCCTTTGCAGTTTTAGTCGATGCCCCTGGATTTCATTTTCGCTTGGGAAAGAAGCTGCATGAAAAGGGCATTAAGGTTATTCAATATGTGGCACCGCAGCTTTGGGCATGGCACGAAAGCCGTGTTGAAAAGCTAAAGTCTGACTTTGACCTTGTTCTCGGGATCATGCCGTTTGAAGAAAAGTTTTTCAAAGAACGTGGTGTCAACTATGTTTATATTGGCACCCCGCATGTTGAACGCGCAAAAAAAGCCGTCTCTATAAGAAGTGAAATCGAACAGCGCGTGGAGGAAAAAAAAGCGAAAATCGGTCTTACGCGGTCGGGAAGCTACTCTCAAAGACCTCTTTTGGGATTTTTTCCTGGCAGTCGGATAGGTGAGTTTTCGAGAATCGTGCCCGCGATGTTAAAAGCAGCGGCGATCATAGACCAAAAGATGGTCGTTAATATTGTCATTTCCAAGGCTCCAAGTTTGGAGGACAATCTCCCGTTTGTTTTTTTAAAAAAATTAATAGATAAAAAAACTTCTCTGAGCTTAAAAAAAACTGAATTTGAAGATGCGGATTTTTTCCCTGAGGAAACTTGCGTTAAGCTTAAGAATGGAAGTTTTCTTTTTTTTGCAAGTGATCAATCGCTTCGATTGATGAAATCAGTTGATACAGCGCTAGTGACTTCAGGTACTGCGACACTCGAATGCGCCTTATGTCAGACACCTCTTGCGGTTATTTATAAAACCAGTTTGATTAATTATTTTATTGCAAAAAAACTAGTTAAGGTTCCAAGCATTAGTCTGGTAAATTTGTGCGCGAAGAAGGCTTTGGTAAAAGAATTTGTTCAAGCGATATCATTCGAGGAACTTGCGGATGAGATTATAGACCTCACGACAAACGGTGAAAGACGAAGTGGCATGAAGAGGGATTTAAGCGAAATGTATGAATCGCTCTCGCCGTTCAAACCAGAGATGGCAGCAGAAGCGGTTTTAAAAAGACTTCGAGATTTTTGAAACGGATATTTTCGGTGTTTAATTTCATGAAGAGGCGGTTATTTTGGCTCACGTCTTTTGACGCCAATTCCTGGATCAGTCGGTAACTTAAGTTTTCCACTAATATTTTTTACACCAATATAGGGGTCGTTCGTAATGAGGATATTTCCATCGAGATCAAGGTAATCTGCGAGAGGGGCGAGATGACTTGCGGCTGTGATCGCTACAGAACTTTCAATCATGCAACCAATCATGACTTTCAAATTTAGTGCCTGAGCTGTATGTGCCATGATTAGGGCGTCATAGAGGCCTCCGCATTTTACAAGTTTGATGTTGATGCCATGAAAAAGCGATTCAATAAGTTTCAGATCGCGCTGGTCTTTTAAGGATTCGTCGGCGAAGATCGGAATTTTCGATGTTTGCTTGAGTTTGCGATAATCATCTTCTGCGGCAGGCGGAAATGGCTGTTCAATCAACTCAACTCCAAGATCGACTAAAGTACTCATGATGTCCTTTAGTTTAGTCAAGGTCCACCCGCAGTTCGCATCGACAATCAAACGCGCATTTGTCACGGACTTGATAATTTCTAAAAGCTCAAGATCTTTTTCGCTCCCAAGTTTTATTTTGAGAAGAGGATATTGAGCAGCCGCTTCGGCCTTCTTTCTAATGATATCAGGTGTATCTATTCCAATTGTATAGCTTGAAAGGTAGTCCTTCTCGATGCTCAATCCCCATAATTTAAACAAGGGAAGTCCGGTCTTTTTACCTACAAGATCGTAGATAGCCATGATAATAGCGGATCTTGCGGAATTTCTGATCTTTAAGTCACGCGCTAGTACACGATTAAGTTTTTCGATGGAAAATGGATCTTCCCATTGTTCTAAAAATGGAATCACACGTTCAAGGTCTGCTTTAACCGAGGAGACTGTATCGCCAAAAAAGTCGGCGATAACACACTCTCCAATTCCTGTGAGTGAGGCTTCTACGTCGTAAATCTCGATCAATAGCGAGGTATTTGACTTGATATTCTTTCGGGCCGTAATAAACGCATGTTCGAGGTTCAGACTGACCTCCTGAAGGGTGATTTTCATAAAAATCCTCAAATAAGCGTTAGCAAAGTTAGTTTCATTATACACAAAGAGGCCCCATTTCTGGTAAAATGGTTTTAATTCTGAAAAGACAGTCGTTAGACAGTTGCTGGGGGCCATTGGAGGGTTGCTATGATGCTGTTAATATTGAGAGTACTCTTTGCTTTTATGATTTTCTTAAGTCTTGGGACGTCGGCGTTTTGCCGCTCAAACTCAAAGCCAACTCCTCCTTATAAAGTGAAATCAGAGAACTACACGTTCAAAGCAAGAGAAACCCTATCGGAGGTCTTACTCGCTAGAGGAGTCGGTGAGAAAAATTCCCCATTTTTTCTTTACGGTGGTGCGGGTTGGCTTAATTATAACAAGGCGTTGAATCCGGCGATAAAAAACTGGGACCATTTACCCCCAGGCGCGACCATTACACTCTATTATCCTTACCTCACTGAGGAAGCGCAAAAACCTTTGCCGGCATCGGTCACAAAGATAGCAGAAAAGAAAGGTGACATTATCATCGTTGAGCCGATGCAATTCGACGTTTCAAAAAGAACGAAAAAACCCTTCTGATCGGCTTCAACGACTTTAATAAAGTCTATTTTTTGGGATGAGTGGGATCTGGAACCGGCGCGCCTACGGGGCAGACTTCCGCACACTGAGCTGAATCGAAATGTCCCTCGCATTCAACGCACTTTTTTGGGTCAATCACATAAACATCATCGCCTTCACTAATCGCTTGGACTGGACATTCTGACTCACAAGCGCCACAGCTCGTGCAGTCTTCGTTAATTTTATATGCCATTACATACTCCTTAGCTGAGTCAAAATCACGATTCCTTAACGACTAACTTCAAGACTATCCAAAGACCGATCTTTTTTGTCAAGCCTAAAAGGAAATGATAAAGCCAACCTGAGTACGGCTAAAATTGTCGGGTTCAGATTTGCTATGGTCGTCCCAGGTTTTTGGGGGGGTATTCATGTAAGTCGTCCACTTTTGGATGACTTGAAAGCCAAAGTTTTTGGTAAGTGCAAGGTGGGCTCCCACAAGGGCATTGGCCGTGAGCGAACTCGACTCGTCGAACGGAACGTCGTGCTGTGACCTTTTCCAAAAAATAAAACCCGGTCCAGCGCCAACAAATGGTGTTACGATCGTTGGATTTGGAATGCGAAAAACAAGATCGACTTCCGGCCCGTATTCGATAGTCTGATAATTATCACCAGTGTCGTTTTGGTAAAAACCATTGAAATCAATGCCAAACCAACGACTCAGCTTATAAGTCACCGTTAAAAGTAGACTATAATATCCCGCTCCAACACCAATTCCTCCTGAAACACCAACTTGAGAGTTTGAACTTGGCCGAGAAGGGGATTTCGCAAATGGCATCACATCAGCATCATCGGAGTATGGCTCATCAGGGTTTTCCTCGTCGAATGAGTTTTCGTTGGCCTCCTGATCAGGTCTGTTAGCATGTGACTTTGCTAAAGAAACTCCGGCAAGGAAAAAGATGGCAAGAAAACCTAAAGACAAAAAAAATTTTGGCGGTTTAATCATGAAGCCCCACTATGAACGTGCTCCCTGAAACATAATAAATCTTAACACATCAAAATAATTATCGGAATTGAATTCAATGGTGTTCTCGGTTATGACCTTAACACCTGGATAGAATGAATTGCGATAAGCATCCTGGTGTTTTCGGTATTGTACTTCTACTGAAAACTGCTTTGGGAGGGGCGGATTGAAATGAGAAAGGTCTGTTTTCAACACTTTTTCCACAGCCTCTCGAATTTTTTTGACCGTGAGTTTGGGATGGATGCTGATTGTGGATCCGCCGATGCCTTCTTGTGTTACAACGGTCTCTATCTTCTCATTGAAGCGTCGCACTTCCCTGCTTAAGATTTCATCACCAGCGACAAAAACTAAGGGGACTTCCACCATCATAGCTGTGTACGTGTTGAGAACGAATTCAGAAATTCTTTCACCATTCATCTTAATTATGTCACCTGCCATCGTATGAGATAGCGGATGCCCACTACTTCCGGCTGCTGAGTGGTATCCGATCAAAAGAGCCGCAGAAAAGCTCTCGTCCAACTCCTGCATCATAGCGTAAGGGTGCCCACTCCATCCGCGAATGATTCTAACGCACTCCGGAAAACGGCTTGGGATGAGGTTGCGCCCTTTTCCGTGTGCGTCTTTAACGAGGATTTCTGTCGCTCCAGCGGCTAAAGCGCCCTCGCAGGCCGCGAGGACTTCTTCGGTCATTCTTTCTTGGAAATATCTAAAACCCGGATTGTTTTCCTTTATTTCCTCCCAGTCGGTGACTCCAGTAATCCCCTCAATGTCAGCGCTGATGAATACTTTCATAAACTGTTCCCGTAAGTGCAAAGTGTGGTCATAGCAAGTCGGCGGCCCTCTTGAGAGACCGTATCTCGGCCGAAGTAAGCTGCCTATACAGGCCTGGTTTGAGATCTCCTGGCAGTCTGAGATCTCCAAAACCGTGACGAAGAAGTTTAATCACGCGATATCCAAGAGCGGCAAAAAGCCTCCTCACGAGACGATTTCGCCCCTCGTACACGGTGACGAGATACCAACTGCCCGTGGTAGCGCCGAGTTTTTGTCCATGAACATATTTCAAATCAACGCGTTCTACGGGACCGTCGTCAAGTTCAAGTCCATCGCGGATCTTTTTTTCCTCCTGGGGCGTGAGTTTGCCTGACGAAAGAACTTGGTAATGACGCGGCACTTTATAACGAGGGTGGCACAAACGATGGACCAGTGTGCCATCATTTGACAAGAGAAGAAGCCCCTCCGATCGGTAATCGAGTCGACCGATGGGCGAGACGAGGAATGGAATTTTTTTGAGCGATGGAAGATCGAAAATAGTCTGCTGGTCCCCACGATTAGCCCTGGATGTTAGGGTTTTGTCCGGTTTGTGAAGCATCCAATAGACAAAGGCCGGCGGAGCCTTGCTCAAGGGTTTACCATCAAGACTGACCTGATCTGATTCTGGATTGATTTTAGTTCCCAAATCAGAGATCGTGCGATCATTTACGGAGAGTCTCGCTTCTTTAATCCAGCGTTCGGCTTCCCTCCGCGAGGCAATTCCCATCTGCGAAAGCCATTTCTGGAGGCGTACTAGTTCCATGGTCTGATTCCACCGTTTCTTCAATATTCACAGTATCCAAAGGACTCACAGTATTCAGGGGTAGATCTTGTTCAGAAGGTTCAGGTTCGGTTAATTCGATATTTTCTAATTCCGTTTCGCGTGATTCCGTTTCACAGCTTATAAACTGTTCGATATCAACGGGAGCAATCTCTTCAACGGCTTGAGAAGCTTCCTTGAGAAGTTCTGGAGGCGGTTGGAAAGATTCGAGAGGGGGAAGATCTTTGAGTGAGTTGACGCGGAATATTTTTAGGAATTCGCTGGTCGTTCCGAAAAGCATTGGCCTTCCGGCATCAGGTTTTCGCCCAACACACTCAACAAGGCCTTTATCCATGAGATTTTTTAACATTCCACCGGCGTCTACACCGCGTATATATTCGACTTCGGCGCGTGTCACAGGTTGGCGATAGGCGATGATAGCCAGTGTTTCAAGTCCAGCTTTGCTGATAGGACGGGGTCTGGACGCAAAAAGGCGTTCCATCAAAGGGGCGGCCTCCTGAACGGTTTGAAACTGGTATCCCAGGCTTTTGATGAACTCAATCCTAAACCCGCCTCTCCTGCCCTTATAGTGTTCATAGAGCTGATCAAGTGCGTCCTGGAGGGCTTCCTGAGTGATCTCGCCCTGAAAAAGATCCAGAATTTCAAGAGCTTTGATCGGTCTAGGCGAGGCGAAGATAATTGCCTCGACTTTGGCTTCTAAACTGAGCTCTTTTTGGGTTGGTACATCAAAGATGCTCCGCGGAGTTTCGACAGCGTTACTGTCAATTGTTTCAATTGACTGGGTTTCTTCATGAAGAGGCGTTTCGGTCGTATCGCAGCTGTTTATGTCACCGGTATCTCTAATGTCAATGCCGTCACTTGCGTTATCGATGCTATTGATGTCTGCTGGGTCTGTTGTCATGGTTACAGCTCCATAGAAGGTTCGCGGGAAACGCTGGTGGAAAATTGAGCGGTCACGCCTTGCGCGGTCATTTGAGAGGCTTCACCAACGGGGAGATTAGAGATGTCGAGACAGTTTTGATAAAGCCATAGAGGTCCTAATGGCTCATTCTGATAAATTTTGAGTTTCCCCATCTTAACAAGTTCAAGCATGGCTAAGATATGGACCACAAGTTCATAGCGTGAGGAAAAGGCCTGATAGAACCCCTGAAAAAGTGAAAATCTCGCAACTTCTAACAGTCGATCCAATCTCTCAATAACTTCTTCAACACTCACAAGGTGAGTTTTTGCTTCAACTTTAGAAACTTTCCGTTCCGTGAGCTTTCTCAACATCAGCTCGTAAAGGATGACGAGCGTAGCGGGATCGCCGGTTAAAGGGGCTTCAACATCTTCGTAAAGCGGCTCCAACCTGGCCCACTCAGAAGAGGTTTGAATTTGAACACCAACTTGTGGTAATTCGTCAAAATGCGATGCAATTTGGCGATAACGTTCGTGTTCGAGAAGGCGTTGTTGCAAGGGTAGACGCGGGTCATCAGTGCCGAGACCATTCGCGGAGTCGGTCTTCTCAATTGGGAGAAGCATGCGCGATTTGATCTCAATTAACTCGGCGGCCATCTCAAGGAAGGCGCCAGCATCAGCGAGATCGTCAAATTCCATCAGCCTGAGGTAACTTAAATATTGAGTTGTTAAAAGAAAAATGTCGATATCGAAGACATCGATCTCATTTTCTTTAATGAGATATAGGAGAAGGTCGAGTGGTCCTTCGAAGCGATCTAGCTGGACAAAGTATTTCGATGTCACTCGTTTGCTGCCTATTCCTAAGGATTTATTGGACATTAGCCTACAACAAAAGTTATACCTGCAATCACTGGATGCGCCAAGCACTTAAAATTTTTCGGACAAAAATCAGAAAATTATGGCAAATTCAAAACTTGTAGCATACTGGACCCAAAACCCGCTTTGTACCAAGGGGGCGAGAGAACGTTTTGATTTTATTAGAAAATTAGAAAGTGCTTTTGACCTATCCCCCGATCCTTCCCAAAGCCCTCAAAAAGGTAGCTTTTTCCATCAAGAAATAGAAAGTAGTTTTATTCGACTTCCGAAATTAGTCGCTGATTTATTTAACTCCAAGGTCTACTGCCCGATCGAATTTTTTCAACCCAATTTTAGATGGGACTCAAAGCCCTCATATCAGATGTTTCAGGGAAAAGCTGTGTGCCGCACTTTTCTTTCCAGCGGTACTACGACGATTCATTCGACACGTCAGCGGGCGGTCTCACATTTTTCTGAAGATGGCCTTGAACTTTATAAAGCAGCGGCTATTAAAACATTCGCTTCGGTCCTGAAAGAATTATTTGGCGAAAATTATATCGACGCTGAAGGCGTTAGTCTTATCCCAAAAGCCTCTGAAAGGCTTGACAGCAGTCTTTCCCAAATGCTTTCCTGGTTTGGTGAAATTTGGTCGGTGAAAAGCCTTTCGACAGATCAGGCTACGCAATTCTTCTCTAAAAAATTTCAGGAGTCGATGGGGAAGAAGCCCTACTGGGTTTTTGGAACCGCAATTCAGTTTTTGCAGATGATTGATGAAGGAATGATGGTTTCACTTCCAAAAAAAGCGGTGTTGTTTGAGACGGGTGGATTTAAAGGAACGAAGCGAGAAATATCGCAAGACGAACTTTATCAAAAAATGTGCTCTCATTTTGAAGTTTCTTCGGAATGTATTGCAAGTGAGTACAGCATGGCAGAGCTTGCATGTCAGGCTTATAGATGGTGGAGACCTCAGCCAGATTTTGTTGGATTTAGATTTCCTTCATGGACGACACTCGGTGTTATGGAGGGGCTTGGGGTTTCAAAGTCTGGGGGGGCAGGTGCCTTAATTGTCCAGGATCCTATGCGTATTGATTATCCATGGCCCATCAGGACACAAGATGTTGTCACGTTAAATCAAGGCGACTTATTTAGCTTAGATGGCCGAGTTCCTGGCGCTGTGTTAAAAGGCTGTTCGCTTGGAGTGGAAGATGTCATCGAGAAGGAAAAAAATGACGAAGTAGTCGTTCAGCCTCGAATTGCCATCCCACTTAAATCTAGAGAAATCCCAAAGGAAGATATCAAGGGCCGCATCAGTTTTTTTCATCCAAAGTGGCTTTCTTTTTTGGCGGACGAGATGACTCTAAAGCTCTTATGTCGGGAGTTTGGATCGGAATCTGCAGCGCGATTTGCGGTGAAAGATATTATGCGGAGTTTGCCGGATTCGGAAGATGGATGGTATCAAGCGGTTCTTGGGAGCCTCGCAGAAAGCATCGAAGAAAAAAGATTACGATCTACGAATACCGTTGTGAAGACTAGAGTTCCTCGGGGTTGGTTTTTTGTTTTGCCGTCGAACCATTCGCTGGCTGGGCTTTATCCAATGGTGATGGGCTTTCTCGCGGGACTTTCAATGCACGTTCGTGTCCCTGAGATTTTTAGCAAAGGCAGTTTTCTCTGTGAAGTTGTTTCCTTTTTAAATTCTCTAGAAAAATCTTTAAAGAGTTCTCAACTAGCACTCGTTCCGCACTGTTTTAGGGTCGGAAAAAATACGCTGCCCCATGCGGTGGAAGCTATTCTTTGCTTTGGGGATAAGAAAACCGTGAGTGAGCTGAAGCTAATCAGTCCTGTCCCAGTGAACGGATTTGGAACTTCTCTTGCAGTCAGCCTATTCAAAGCTGCTAGTATTGATGACGAGGCACCCCTTATCATTAAAGATGCCTTTTCTCTTGGACAACGGGGCTGTCTTTCCTCTCGTCTCGCGTTTTGTGCCTTTGATGGTGATGTTCGTACTAGCGCTTTTGAAATTGTTGAACGCAATCTAAGAAGGGCGGCACATAAATTTTGGGGTGTTCCTTTTGAAGTGAAAACCAGACTCGCGCTTGACCATGAAACGTTACAATGGAAGAGAGAGGGCGTTTTTTTTAGCGACAGAGTTTCGCTTGATGATCCTCTGTTTCCGATTATAGATTTTGCGACCAGACCAATCGATGAAGGGAGTGGGATATTAGGGGACATCCGGGGATTACTTTCTTCACGTCCTTTCGTGCTTCCAATCATCGCCTTTAAATCAGAGGGTATTGCAGAAATATTGTCTGTGATGCGAGCTCTCCCTGAGCTTAAAACGATTTCTGTTTCAAAGGCAATGGAATATCCTGTTAGAAATTCCCTTGGCGATCAACAATGTACAATATGTCTACTCGGAGAGGCTAATTGTTTTCCATGGGATGGATTTCACGAAAAAACACCGCTTTTTTTCACCGGGCTTTCTGAAAAAAACTCGCCCAGAACTTAAAAAGTTTGCTACCATGAGTAACTGGGAAATATATGTATTATGAAATCTAGTTGTCACATAGCACGAAAGAGAATTTTCGCTCGTCCCGTCATGTTTTTGTTGAGTGGGGCAATGTGCGGGTTCGTTTATACGAGCGCTTGGGGTGGAATTTTAGATTATAGTAGAACATTAAACATTGGGTTTTCCCGCATTGCATACGTTTCCCCCGACAATTTTCAGGATTTCACGGTCGACTCCAATGAA
>CAILAO010000534.1 GCA_903832105.1 uncultured Pseudomonadota bacterium
ACTCAAATTCTGAAAATGTCAGGCCCGACCAATTGGGTTTGTTCAAGCGATGCTAATTCCGGTGGAACGGTTACAAACGTGGCGTCGGGTACTGGTCTTACCGGTGGGCCTATCACTGGTACTGGCACCTTATCTCTCGCAACATCAGGTGTTACGGCTGGCACGTACACCAAAGTCACGGTGGATACTTATGGCCGCGCCACGTCTGGAACTTCGATTGCGGCAGGTGATCTGCCGAGTAGTATTGATGCTGCTAAAATAGGCGGTGGTGCTGTCAGTAATACGGAATTTGGATATCTCGATGGCGTTACGTCAGCCATTCAAACTCAACTTAACGGCCAAGTCGTCGGACCAGCTTTAGCTACCGACAATGGCATTGCTCGGTTTGACGGGACTACTGGGAAGCTTGTGCAGAATTCGGGTGTTGTTATTGACGATTCCGGTAACGTCGGTATTGGGACGACGACACCAGATCGTAAAATGGATATTCTTGATGCCTCAAGCCCACAGTTAAGGCTGACGCATACAGATGGGAGCGCTTATGTCGACCTTCAAGCGAATTCCCTTGGCGCGTTGGTTCTTACAAAAGCTGGTACGTCGACAGAAGCTACCCTACATGTCGTAGGTTCTTCTTCAGGAGTTGGTTTTGGTAGTGACGCCTCCCATATCGTGATGCAGAATCTCAACAACACTGCAGGCAACCACACATCTTTGGGTCACCGCGCCTCATCCGGAAACTGGAACGCTGGTATAGACTTCATCAACGTAGATCACACATACAAAGCGGCAATTGGTTTGGGAACTAGGAGTAGCGTTGGAGAATTTGGGTATCGGATGTACATATCCGATACGGGGAACATTGGCATTGGCACGACAAGTCCCGCTCAGTCGTTAGATGTTAGCGGCTCAATTCAAACTTCCGTCAATTTTTTGTTTAAAAACTCTTTAACAAGCGCAAGCGCCTATATTAAGCCATCTGTTGACACAACCAATGTCAGCGGATCTGGCTTTGTTTGGCAATCAAATATAAATGCAACGAACGATACAACCGGGGGGGCGTCCATTGAGCTCTATCCTGATGGTGGTGCCGGAATTAACAATGGTGGCAGGATAAATCTTACTGCCTATGGTCAGGGGACAGGTGTCAACGCCAACTCAATACGACTCTTTACTCGCTCAGGACCTAACGCTCTTACTGAAAGAATGCGAGTAGCCACTGATGGTAATATCGGCATTGGGACAACATCTCCAGTTGCGAAGTTGGACGTAACGGCTGGTTACATCCGCGCCCGCGACGACGGGAGCAACAACGGACCTTCGTCGGGTAAGGGGTTGGAATTGGTTGGCACGGGGTCGAATGGATACGTTCAATCCCTCAATCATGACACCAACTCTTGGCAACCTCTCTATTTGAGGGGTGCTCCAGTCATATTCGATTTAGGCAACGTCGGCATTGGCACTACGAATCCAACCCAGAAGTTACAAGTAGGCACTAGCGGCGACGGTTCTGTTGCGATTGCTAACGCCTGGAATACGTTTTCAGATATTCGACTCAAGCGAGATCTGGTTAAGCTTCCAGAAGCGCTAAATAAGCTCGAAGAACTCAACGGGTACTATTATTTCTGGAAAGATGGAGAGGACCAAAGCAGGCAGGTGGGTGTTGTCGCGCAAGAGGTCGAGCAGGTTCTGCCGGAACTTGTGAAAACCGGTCAGGATGGCATAAAGACCGTCGATTATCCCAAACTAACAGCGCTTCTAATCGAGGCGGCTAAACAACTCAAGGTCGAAACTGAGAAGCTAAAAGCCGACGCCGAGAAGTTCAAGGCCGACAACGAAGCGATAAAGGAGTTCCTATGCCAAACGCAACCTCAAGAACCATTTTGCAGGCGTTGATTTTGACGGGCCAAAGAAGAGAGTCATTAGATTCATCGTCATAAATGCGCTCGGTATACACCTTTCTATCGCAGTCCTGGCCAAAAGGCCGCCAGGCAAATCCAGATAATTAGCGATGAAGACGCCGATTCTTTGTTATGATTTTAGCTGAGCCTTAAGCCCTCTAAGCAGCCAAACACGATACATCGCTTCGATCACAATACGGTGCGACATTTTGGAGGTTCCCAGGAAGCGATCCGAAAAAATAATGGGAACTTCCTTAAAACGAAATCCCTGAAGGAAGGCCCGGTATTTAAGTTCTATTTGAAAGGCGTAGCCTTCGCTGCGCACATCGTCGAGATTGATACGTTCGAGGACGTGCCGGTGCCAGGCGTTAAATCCTCCCGTTAAATCGTGAAGCGGTAATCCAAGAATAATCTGGGCGTAGAGACTTCCAAATCTGCTGATAAATTTTCGGATAAGACCCCAATTGCGCGTGCCCCCTCCTGGGACATAACGGCTTCCCAAAACAGCATCATGAGTTTTTAGTTCCTCAAAAATCGCCTTTAAGAAAAAGGGATCATGAGAAAGATCTGCATCCATCTCTATCATGACTTGGAATTTTTTTGGAACAGTCTGCTCCAGAGCCCATTTAAAACCTTTGATGTAAGCCGTTCCTAGGCCAAGCTTTCCTGGGCGCTGGAGAAGGTGGATTTGAGTTGGACGGTGTGTTTGAAACTTCTTTATCTGATCGACAGTTCCATCTTGACTGTTGTCGTCGACAAAAAGCACGTTCAGCTGATTGGAGATATTGAAAATTTTCTCTAAAAGAGTAGGGATATTGACTGCTTCATTATAGGTTGGCACGACGATTAAGACGCTGTCAAGCGCGACGTTAAATGGATCTTTTGTGATGTTCATGTTGGACCGTTCTAGCGTTCAGCATATGTCGCGTCAGGACGTCCAACGCAAATGTAGTGATATCCTAAAGACTTCATTTCTTTCCAAGGGTATTGGTTGCGGAAATCAAAAACAACCTTTTGCTTGAGGAGCGTATTGATTTTGCCCCAGTTTGGCCGTTTGTACTCAGGCCATTCCGTCACAAGCACGAGACCATCAGCGTCTTTCAAAGCATCATAGGCGTTTTCGACGTAACTAAGATTGGCGACCTGTCCCATTTCCTGGGAGAAGTTTTTCGTTGCCTTTGGGTCATGTGCAGCTACCGTCGCACCCTCTTCCAGAAGAAGAGAAATGATGGTTTTTGCCGGGGCTTCTCGGGTGTCATCTGTTCCTGGTTTGAACGCAAGTCCCCAAACCGCAAATTTCTTCCCGCGTAAATCTCCAAAGTGCTTTTTAATTTTTGTTGCAACCCACGTTTTCTGGGTTTTGTTGGCTTTCTTAACAGCGGAAAGAACCGAAAGCTCAATATCATGTGTCTCGGCTGATTTTAACAGGGCTTCGACATCTTTCGGAAAGCATGAACCTCCATAGCCAGGACCTGAATAAAGAAACTTTTTCCCGATTCTGGGATCGCTTCCAACTCCTCGTCTTACGTCATCAGCATTGGCACCCACACGCTCGCACAGCCTTGCAATTTCGTTCATAAAGCTGATACGTGTTGCTAGCATCGCGTTTGCGGTGTACTTGGTGAGTTCACTGGACTTGCGGGACATGAACAAGAGCCTGCCTGGGTCATCTTGGATAAAAGGTTCATATATTTCTCGGAAAAGTTCCGTACCAGCGCCGTTTTCCAGACCGACGACGATGCGATCAGGTTTCATGAAATCGTCTATGGCGACCCCTTCTTTCAGGAATTCGGGATTACTGGCAACCGTAACTTTGTAATTTACATGACGCTTGGCCATACCGCTTTCGATGATCTGCTGTACACGGTCGCAGGTACCCACGGGAACAGTCGACTTTACGATCACTAAAAGATCATTTGTGGCATACTTCGCGATATCCTTGGCGACGCCTTCTACGTAGCTTAGATTGGCCGATCCGTCTTCACCTTCGGGGGTTCCAACAGCGATGAAGATGGCTTTTGCTTGGGCAAGAGCGCCCTCGATATTTGTCGTAAAAAACAGACGTTCATTGGCAACATTGCGGTGAATATAGGTTGTTAAGTCACGTTCATAAATGGGAGCAATGCCGCTTTTAAGTTTTTGAATTTTCTCTTGGTCGATATCAACACAGTAGATTTCATGACCGACTTCAGAGAGGCAAACCCCTGTGACTAGACCGACATACCCAGTGCCTGCAATGACTAGTTTCATGGTGGACTCCTTAAGTTAGCAACATGGTCTGTCTTCTTTAACATAAAACAACCTGCCGCCACAATTCAAAAAGAGTCGTGATTCCAAAGGCCTGACCATTCTTTAGCGCCGGTTGCATCAAACGTCAGATAGCTATATTTTCCATAATGAACAAGCTTACTTCCAACGATCGTTGGATCAAAGCCTTCAGGGGAAACTACAAGAATTACGGGGTGTTCTCCAATAACAAGGCTCAAGATAACGAAGTGATCCTGAATGGAGGTTTTGTGGGAGCGGTTCAGAGTCAATTCCTGCCCGTCGAGTGCGATATTCGAATTTTTCTTTAAAAGACTGGTAATCATGGGATGCGAAAGGTGACGCGGGTGTATGAAGAAGAGCGTTGCCTTATTGATGTTCAGGTTAGGGTTCGTGACATCATCCAAGTCGGCAAACGAGACGTCAACGGGCCCAGTGTCAGAGAGTGAGAGGGCTACCTTGGTAAGCGAATCCTGGAGCGTGACGGGATCTTCGGGGGTCTCCTTCAAGGAAGAAAAAAAGGCTTTTGGTTCCCTTCCAAAAAACATGTTCAGTGTAGCTGGATTTTCTGCAGTATCCATTTTACGCATAAGTCTAAAGTCAGGATCAAGGACAATCGAGGAAATCTGCTTGGGGCGTGTTGAAAAAGCACCATCTGCGGCGTTACTCGTCGTCTCCGCTCCTCGTTTACCTCTAGTAAACTGCGAGTGCTCGACTTCCTCGTGCCTTGCATCTGGCACTTTTTCAACACGCCCCTTGGTATTTTGAAGGCGAGTGGCTAGGACGTTTTGATCTGTAAAAATAGCGATATAGTTTGTGCTTCCATCAGCGTAACGCACTAGAATGGGAACGTCGAGGGTATAAGGAGTATCCGTGTGTTGTCTAATCGTAATGACAACGTTGCCTTCTGTGATAGCCGTTTCCACTGCTAAATCTGGAACATCAGTTCTTGTGAGCCACTGATCAAAAAATGGTTTAAGGTTTTTATTTGATGCATGTTCAAACGACTGTCTAAAGTCGTCATAAGTTGCAAACTGAAACATCTTCCGTGTCAAGATGTCTTCCAGACCCGAGTTAAAAGCCTTTCCTCCAATTTTGTCTTCCAACATTGACCAAAACATCATCCCCTTGCCATAACCGACGAGTCGTGAAGCCATTGAAAATCGGGATTCAAAATTGTTGAGGGGAAAGACTTTGTCCGGCTGGACCAGATTTTGATAATCGCGGAGGATGTTGGCTCGATAATCACGGGCAAATGACGGACCCTTTTCGCGTTCGTAAAGATAGTCGGCCTGATAAGTCGTCAATCCTTCGCACCAGTTGCCTGTCCCTTGTTTAACGTAAACCCCGTTGCCCCAGTAATCATGGACAAACTCATGACCAAGCGAAATATCTTTAATAAAGGGAAACGCGATGATGTTTTTATCAAGGAGCGTAAACGACGGCATACCGTATCCAGTTGAGAAAAAGTTACTGACGGCGGCAAACTTAGCGTAAGGGAAGAAGTGGAAGAGATCGATATAGCGATCGAGAAGTTCCGAGAGTTTTCTTAAATAGGCATCAGTTTGGGGTTGATTTTCGTCGTAAAAATACGTCTGAAGCGAGACTCCCCGGTAATCAAGTGTGCTAACGTGGAAGGGGCCTGCTATAAAGTAAATGGGCTCTGAGGGATCTGAGATAGTCCATGTTTCTTGGGATCGATTCGAACCGGATAGAGCCGCGCTATTCGATAAAAATCCGTTGGTGACCGAAGTCCAATGTCGCGGGAGATCGACTTGAATCGTGAATTGTTCTAGGGGGCGTGTTGAAAAAGCACCATCTGCGGCGTTACTCGTCGTCTCCGCTCCTCGTTTACCTCTAGTAAACTGCGAGTGCTCGACTTCCTCGTGCCTTGCAT
>CAILAO010000535.1 GCA_903832105.1 uncultured Pseudomonadota bacterium
TGTTCGAGCGATGCCAATTCTGGTGGAACGGTTACGAACGTGGCGTCGGGAACAGGGCTTACCGGTGGACCTATTACGGGAACTGGTACGTTATCTCTTGCAACATCTGGCGTTACTGCTGGTACGTATACGAAAGTTACGTTGGATGCTTATGGCCGCGCCACGTCAGGTACAACTCTTGTGGCCAGTGATTTACCTAGCAGTGTTGACGCATCCAAGATTGGCGGCGGCGCAATTGATAACACGGAGTTTAGCTATCTTAATGGCGTGACAAGTGCAATCCAAACCCAGCTTGATGGAAAAGTAGCCGGGCCAGCTTCCGCTACCGACAATGCCATTGCAAGATTCGATGGGACGACTGGAAAACTCGTACAAAATTCGAGTGTCATCATTGGTGATACAGGAAATGTCGGCATCGGGAAAACGAGTCCAGGGGTACCTCTCGATGTATCAAATGCCGCTTACACGCAGTTACGACTGAATACAACTCAGACCGGAAATACAAGCAATATTCTTTTTCTCAATGCTTCGTCATACGGTTATGGCGTAATAGGTCAAGTATCGGGCACTGGAATTTCTGGTGGTGACGTGTTTGGGCTTGGTTACAATCCAAATGCCGATACTTCGTTTACAAGTGTTCTGAATTGGACAAGTTCTGGCAACGTCGGTATCGGAACTTCAGCACCCGTTTCGCTGCTCCATATTTCAGCAAGTGGTTCTCCCGAATTCAGGGTTTCTTCGACGGATGCCAACGCTAAAACGTACGCGATAGCTTCAGAGGGGGGTGGAACTTCATCGCTTTTTTCGATCATTGATAGAAGCTCTGGTGTACGGCGAATGTCGATAGACAATGCCGGAAACATCGGTGTTGGCGGCAACTGGTTAGGCAGCGGTCAACTCTCGAATTTATTTTCAGTTGGGAACACGAGTCCGGTCTTTTCGATAGCCAGCTCTGGCAACGTCGGCATCGGTACGACAAATCCATCTGAACTTTTGAACCTCTATTCCGGCAATTTACGCATATCCACACCGACGGGGGTAACCAGTCAAAGTCAAAATATTTTGTATCGACCAAGTTTTCCGGCATTATCGGCGATATCATCGACATTTGATGTCGGAATGCTGAATCAGAACGGTCACGGTGCATATACTCGTTACGGTTCAATGGGCACCTCAGACAGCGGCGCAAATGTTCAGTCATACGTCTCTTTCTACACGGTGGAACCTGGAGTTTCAAATACTGTCGAAAGAATGCGTGTAAACTACAATGGCAACGTCGGCATTGGGACAACCGCCCCAGCAACCAAGCTAGATGTATCAGGTGGAGCTATTACTGTTAATTCGGGAAGTTATTTAAAATTTTTGGGTACAGCAACGGGAACTTCAACTGAGCGATGGATCGGTTGGGGAGGTATAAACGGATACTCTCTGGCTATTTATGCGGGTTCAGGGCAGACGTTAGAGTTTGGAATAGCTAATCAAGCAAAAATGTGGATCGGGCCAGATGGGAACTTTACAGTTGCCACCCAAGCTTATAAACCAGGTGGTGGTTCTTGGGCTGACTCTTCAGACTCTCGTCTCAAGAAAGACATTACTCCAATCACGAACGCCATGAGTAATATCATGGCGCTTAATCCTGTTCAGTACAAATGGATAAATCCAGAACAACATGGCAATCAAACGGGCATACAAGGAGGTTTCATTGCTCAAGAACTAAAACAAATCTTCCCCAATTGGGTTAAAGATATTACTCCACAAGGAAAAGACGCAGATCTGGTTCAAGGCGGAAAAGCCATGTCTATTCAATTGCCATTTGAGTTTGACGCGCTTCTTGTTCAAGGACTCAAAGAGACAAATTTAAAAGTAGAAAGTCTTACATCACAAATGGCGGCTCAAGAGTATACAGCGGGGGAGACAGAAATTCCGGCGAGAGAGAATCAGGTGAGGATTAAATTCAAAAAGCAATTTCTTTCTAAGCCAATTGTGACAGCGACTTTAACGGGAGGAAAGAATGTTTTCTATTCGGTGAAAAACATCGATGAAAACGGCTTCGACATCATGATTGACAGCATTTTAAACAACGGAAGTGAAGGTTTAAAACTGCTTGAAGGAGATGAGATAAAAAACTTTACCTTTATTGAAAATCTCAAGTTCAATTGGCACGCGTTTGAGAGAGAATAATGAACGAGGGGGATATATGAACACTTTCTACAAATGTTTTGTGATTGCATTTCTTTTCATAGTTGCTGTCGGACTGGCACCTTTTTCTCATGCTGAAGAATATAACCTATTCTACGGAGCACGCCTTACCGAGGCAAACGGCGCACCGATTCTAGGTCAAGACGGAAAACTTGATCTCGAAGTCAGCTTCTACAGTGCTGGAACTGGCGGCTCACCGATTGGATCAAGTCCTATCTCGTTTCCTGGGACCACCATCTCGGAAGGCGTTTTCCAGCTTAGCATCGCCTTAACCCCAGCAGAATTTCATCAAGTGTTTCAAGATCCCTCGATGCCAGTTTATATCGAAGTCAAAGATGTGAAGAA
>CAILAO010000536.1 GCA_903832105.1 uncultured Pseudomonadota bacterium
AAGATCAATAAATCTGAGACAACCCAAAAGCGACTCACACAAGCTACGCGACTCTGCTATATTCGCTGAACTGAGGAAGAGCCTCTTCGTCTTCTTTGCTCACATTAACGTCAGCCTCTTGGAACAGCATCTCGTTAAGATCGAGAAGGTTAAACTCACCGTTATTAGCAAGGCTACGTACACGACCAAGGATCTTCATTTCGACGAGGCGGTACGTTTGATCATCGACTCTCGCGAACGATTCAAGATCCTGGTACCAGCTTTCAGCAAGTTCCGGCGGAGCCTTCGAGAAGAAAAGGTCGCGGACATGATCCTTCGTTCCCGCGAGGAAGATCAGAAGATCTCTACGCTCAAGTCCGAGGATGAGTTCAAGGAGATGGCCATCCTTTAGATAAGGCAGCAACTCAAGTGTAACAAGTTTAAGCTTGATACCACGGGCAGCTTCTGGGTTCGTAGACTTAAGATTGTGCATGAGAGCGCGTTGCTCTCTAAGATCGGCTTTTTCGAGAAGATCGAATAGGATATCGCTACTACGGATGTTTTCAGTGTCAAACTCGGGTCTAACTTGAACCTTACGCGAAAGAGCGCGGGCCACATTAAATAGGTATTCTTTCGGAATAGCATCGGCCTTACATAGTTCATGCATAAGCTTGACCTTGGCATCACCTTCATACATATCAAACAAGGCTCGGCGTCTCTTGGGATCAAGTTGGGTGAGCACAATACCTTGGACCTGAGGTTTTTCGTCAGTGATAAGATTAAAGACCTGAGTTGCGTCGAGCTTCGACAGAAAGTCAAATTTGTCGGTTCCTTTTTGTGTCAATACTTTGATGTTACTCGCTGTGCATCGATTCTTAAGCGTCAGCAGTAGATGCCATTCATCTTCTAGCGAAATATCAAATTGAGCTTTGTTCATATATTCGCTCAACGCGTAAAGATCTCTTTGCAAATTGGGATCATTGAGCAACTCGAAAACGACCATATGACCAAAGATGGAAACATACTTGGCGAGTTCTTCGACCCCGTCATCTTGTAACATGCGCGAAAATGTCTCACGGGCAACCCGTGGGGCATTGATAAAAAGTTCGATGAGTTCATCTTTTAACTCGATACACTTAAGTCGCAAGGCCATTTCTTTCTTAGCGGCCTCGGACATGTCTTCTTTACGTTTGCCATCCTCTTCTGTCGCAGCGGCTTGATTCCGGCGCATAAGCTGCTGTGAAGCTACGCTTTCTTGGGCGGCTTGCACCATGAGTCTGGCGTCCTTGCTGGCCGAAGACATTTTTAAAAATAGCGCAATAAGAAGTACAAGGATGAGAAGTCCACCGCCGCCATATAAGGCCCATTCCGTGGTGGTATTCATCTTATTACTAGATTTCTCCGAGAAAAGATCTTTTCTTTTTTCAAGAGTTTGTTCAAGGGTTTGTTCAAGAGTTTGATCTTTCTTGAGTTCACTCGAAGATTCCTTAGAAATAATTTCTTTTGTACCCGCCATTTCGCGGAAAATTTTCAGTGTTTGACGGAGTTTATCAAGCCCAAATGGATCATCTGAAGCCTTCTGGAGGTCTTCTTTTTTCTTGGCATAGGATTTTGGAAAGGCAATAGCCTGAACGTTAACATGCACTGGCGAGACAAACTTTGTTTTGGCCTTAACGACGTTGCCAACTTTGACACGTGTCACTTCGTCAACGGTATCGTTTATACTGAGGTCGATATCGACCGATTCAATATTAAAGATCGAACGCCCTGTTTTGTCACGAATCACCTCAGTAGGGGGAAGTCCTACGGCCTCATCGGGTGATACAATTTGACCAGCAACAGAGACTTGAGAGAGGACGCAATCCTCTGGACAGTATGTGTCTATCGCGTCTTCTACTGCTTGCGAAACTTTCTGCTGAATTTGCTTACGCAGAACCTCTTCCATTGCGGCCGACTGACCGATCTGAGGAAGTTTAATAGGAACCCAGTTGATTTCAGCCCTAAAGTCGTCCGTCTTGAGGTGATTATCCAAAATTGAACGTAAACGATCACGATTTGTACTCGTGACACTTTCGTCAATTTGAACCGTCACAAGAACCTTCTCCACAAAGAAACTCGTCGCGCTTCCCTCTCCTGTAACGCTTTCAAAGCCGATGTCCACGGTTTCTGAAATTGCTTCTCCTATGACTACTTTAACATCAAGAAGTTCGCATGAACTTTTACAGTGTTGACTGAGAAGGTTTTCGATTTTCGATCGGACTTTTTGTACCGTTTCGAGTCTCAGTTTTTCGTATGCATCGGGATTAACAATTTCCGAAAGTGCGGATGATGGGGCGATAACTCCTAGGCTCAATAAAAAAAACAAAACCGTAAGGAGTGTCTCTGAGAATTTTATAAGGACCTTTTGCACCATCGTAGCTCCAGATGTTCTAAATCAATGCCTTCTGTCCCTACTATCGGAAAAGGATCCCAATACTTGAGTGAATAAGATTTGCCCACTGGTTTTCTTTTTTTATAACCTAGTGTAAAATCATGGTAAGTTTGTATATTTTGGGGGATTTTGAATTATGGAAGTCATTATTTTAGTGCTCGTAACTTTTGTGGGATATCTCGTTACGTATCTCACTCATGGAAATACTCTCACTCAAAAAGTATTCGGCTTATCAGGAGAAGGAAACGTTCCATCTCGGGAGAATTGCGATGAAGAGGACTATATTCCTCAAAAAAAACACCTTCTTTTTTCTCATCAATTTGTGGCAATGGTCGGACCAGGGGTCGTTCTAGGGCCGGCCATCGCTGTGATTTGGGGATGGATGCCAGCGATTATTTGGGTTTTTGTTGGATCGATTTTTATTGGGGCCATCCAAAATTTTGGCGCGTTGGTCGTGTCGATGAAGGAGGGCGGAAGGTCTTTTACCGAGATTGTCGGCATATTTTTCGGAAGACGCGCTAAAGTATTTTTCTTTTCATTTGTTTCCATTTTTTTGCTGATTCTTATTGCGCTGCTCTTCGTGTTCATTAGCATCGTCTTTGAAATGTTTCCTGAGTCAGTACCAGCAATGGGATTTCAATTTTTTGTAGCCCTTGGCCTAGGATGGTTGGTAAAAAAATGGCCACAGTACCTATGCCTAGGTCTCAGTGGCGCGTTTGTTGTGACAGCGCTCACAATTTATTTTGGTCAAGATATACCGATTGTGTTACCAACTCTTGGTGAGGTACCACCACTCATTACGTGGATTTCTATTTTGATGTTATCATCATTTTTGGTGGGTGGAATGCCTGTTCACCGATTTACTATTCCAAGGGATGCGCTACATTCGATTGTTATATTTTCAGGTATAGCGCTTATATTCGCAGGTGTTCTCTTCTGTGTTTTTACGGGGAAGTTTGTTGTTTATGCTCAACCGCTTAACCTGGTGCCACAAGGCGCTCCTTCTATTATCCCATTTCTTTTCGTAACATTGACTTGTGGCGCTGTAACGGGTTTTCAGGCACTGCTCGCCTCAAGCACAAGTTCAAAAATGATCACGAAGGAGTTCGACGCGTTCTCTATTGGTTATGGAACAATGCTTTTAGAAGCAGTGCTGGCAACGATCGTAATCATCTCGGTTTTGGGCGGTCTTGCGATGTCCTATCAATCAGATAGTGGGATCACGCTTTCCGGAGTGGCTGCATGGGACTATCACTATGCGTCTTGGTTAAACGCGGATACTCTGGGAGCAAAAATAGACGCTTTAATTTTGAGTGTAAGCAATATTTTATCTATGCTGGGCATTCCACGAGTTGCCAGCATGACTCTGATTGCCGTAATGATCCTTTCATTTGCTTGGAGCGCACTCAATGCAGCCATCAGAATTCAAAGCCTTACCATGAAGGAAATGTTCTCGAAGTCATCCCTGCCGTTACTTTCGGTACTCGGCAACAAACACATTGCAACAGCAGCAGTTATTATGATCGCCGGTATTCTTACTTTCGCATTCGAAGTGAGCGAAACGGGCGATGTCACTCTCTGGCCACTCGTTGGTCTTGGAAACATCATGCTTAGCGGTCTAGTTCTTCTTATCATTACACATTATCTGAAAAACAAGGCTAAGCGTCCTTACCTTACTGTAATCATTCCATGTGTTTTTATGCTAACCATGGCGGTCTGGTGCCTAACGGTGAGCGAAGTAAGCTTCATAGGTGAGGAAAACTGGCTCCTCGCAATCCTTAATGGCGCGATGCTAGCTTTGGGGATTGCGATTACATTGAAGGGGTTTATTAGGGTCTTTGACAAGAAGCCTGCATAACAAGCGTCTTGTCGCTAACGGTCCGTTTACACTTTAGCTAAAGCGTCATTTAACGCGTTTAAAAGATCATTTGTATCTTCAATTCCAACAGAAATGCGGACTAATCCATCCGTGATACCGGCCTTTTCGCGCTTTTCTTTGAGCATACATGCGTGGGTCATTGATGCCGGGTGTTGGATAAGCGAGTCAATGCAACCTAAAGAAACAGCGAGGCTGAATACTTCGATGTGATCCATGAGGCGACGCCCACTTTCAAGGCCACCAGCTATATTGAAGCAGATAATGCCGCCAGGTTTTTTCATTTGACGACGCGCTAATTGGTAATAAGGATCTGTTTCTAATCCTGGATATCTAACACTTTCAACCTTTGCATGTGTGGATAGAAACTTGGCGACGGCTAGTGCGTTTTCGCAATGCTTTTCCATTCGAAGCGAAAGAGTTTTAATTCCAAGATTAACTAACCAGGCATCGAATGGGCTGGGTGTTGTGCCGATATCCTTGACAACAGCAAGGATTTTTCCGTAAATCTCCTTCGAAGTCGTTGTTGCGATCCCGCCCACAACCGTTCCATGACCACAAAGATACTTTGTCGTGGAATGGAGAACCACATCCGCGCCAAGTTCCAACGGCCGTTGTAAATAGGGGGTAGCGAATGTATTGTCTACAATCACCTTTATATCGGGATTAACTCCCTTCACTAACTTAGTAAGAAGAGCAATATCAGTCACAGCAAGCATAGGATTTGTTGGAGTTTCGAATAGAATGACTTTCGCTTTTGGATGCTTTTTAATGGCGTTTTCAACTTGATTCAGATCAAACGTGTCGACCTCGACAACGTTGACATTAAATCTTGAAAGGACCGTGCGAGAAAAATGTTCCGTCGCCCCATAGCTTCCAGTGCCTAATAGGATAGTGTCTTGTGCGTCCGAGAGAGCCAGTAGCGTAGAAGAAACAGAAGCCATCCCAGTTGAAAATGCTATAGAAAAAGCCTCAGTATCAGGATGCTTTTTTGTGAGTTCACCAGCCTCCAACGCGCTGAGTTTTGCTTCCAAAGTTTTAACTGTTGGATTACCCAGTCTGGTGTACGCGTATCCGCTTTTTTCTCCGGAAAAAATATCAGCACCTTCTTTTGCGTTAGAAAAGATAAAAGTCGAAGACTGAAAAATAGCGCCGGTGTGCGGAATTTGCCCTGGAAGAGGTTGATGCTCCCCTGCATGGAGCGAACGGGTTGAAAACCCCTGATTGATATGAAGAAAATTTTCCTGTGAACTTAATTTACCTTTAGACATAGCTACCCCCAAAACTATTTGTTGGTGATTTCCTCTTTATGTAACGATTGGGTCGGATCACAATCTTTTTCTCCCCCGCCGGGGGACTTCGGCTTGCAAAGTCAAGTCGAGACCCCGAAATGGGGTAAAACCCAGCGATTCATGATAAACCAGCCAACAACTCCGATGATAACAATAGTAATGATATGCATTTGTTTATCCTAACTTTTTAACTTGATTCAGTGC
The DNA here is from genome assembly GCA_903832105.1 of uncultured Pseudomonadota bacterium. Taxonomy (GTDB): domain Bacteria; phylum Bdellovibrionota_B; class Oligoflexia; order Oligoflexales; family CAILAO01; genus CAILAO01. The sequence continues at coordinate 5,783 of CAILAO010000536.1, forward strand.
ATCCTTGCTGACGGTTGTTCCTACACGGCTGATCACATCGCTGGCAAGAGTTGCTGCAATATGGCCGCTTTCTTCAAGCGATTTTCCGGAGACAAAACCATATAAGAAACCCGCGGCAAAAACATCGCCAGCCGCTGTGGTATCGACGACTTTTGTTGGAACAGCGGCAATGCTAGTAGTGCGGCCCTCTGAACGAATGATAGCCCCTTCGGCCCCTAATTTCACGACCGCTGTCGCCCCTGTTCTTGCGATTTTACGTGCCGCTTCTTCGGGGGTTGATTTAAATAAAAGACTGGCTTCCTCTTTATTTGCGAAAACCAAATCGGCATATTCATTAATCATTTCAATAAAATCGCTGGTATTGCGCTCTACGACGAAGGGGTCCGCCAGGTCAAACGAAATGAGTGTCGCGTTTTCTTTGGCGGTTTTGGCCGCTTGCATAATCCCGCGCTTTTGACCCTCTGTATCCCATTGATAACCACAAAAGTGAAGAATTTTTGATCGCGCAACATCGTGAAGCTGTACCAAGGACTCGTCATACAACCGACTCGCACCAAGATAGGTGTTCATGGTGCGTTCACCGTCTGGGGTAATGAGTACGATGCAGGTTCCTGTTGCTTCCTGTTTGGAAACGTCTAAGTGACTGCAAATACAAAGTTCTTCCAAACGGCGTTTAATCCGTTCACCGTGCTGATCATCCCCAATCATACCTGCGAAGACCGTCTTTTTTCCAAGAGCCGCGTTCATAGTTCCCTGAAGTGCGTCGTCAAATATGTTCAAAGCCACACGCCCACCTTGCGATATCATATTTCTCATAGCAGTTGCCATCTGGCTCACAAGGAGCGACCTTCT
>CAILAO010000537.1 GCA_903832105.1 uncultured Pseudomonadota bacterium
ATCAAAAATGATGCCAGATTTTTTGTACGATGTCTCCCCAAAACTTACATTTTCAGAAACAATCTCTGCGCGCAAAGTTTAACGGCTAGAAGTGCGCGAGTACCCTAACAATTGTCCCGACCTCTAAGTCTGTTAACACAGGCGATATCGGAAGCGAAAGAACCTCCCGATGTATTTTTTCTGTCACTGGGAGACTCAAATGATTCCACTCCTTATAAGCAGGCTGCTGATGAGGGGGTGTCGGATAATGAATCAGCGTTTGGATATTATGCTCGATTAAATACTGTTGCAGCCGATCTCGTTCAGAACAACAGACTACAAACAGGTGCCAGACATGACTCTCTTCAGAAAGGAGTTCAGGGAGCACAATCCGCGGATGTCTAATGTGTTCACGATACAGGCGAGCAATCGCCCGACGCCGTTCATTATCCCTGTCTAAGCCTTCAAGCTTTACCCGTAGCAAAGCCGCCTGAATCTCATCAAGCCGCGAATTCACACCCTTGTACAAATTGCAGTACTTCTTGTGTGAACCGTAATTGCGCAAGGCTCTCAATTTATCGGCCAGCGCATCATCATTTGTTGTAACAGCTCCGCCATCACCTAGACAACCAAGATTTTTCCCTGGATAGAATGAGAAACCCGCAGCGTCACCCAGATTGCCAGTTCGCTTCCCCTGATAACATGCACCATGGGCTTGCGCGGCATCTTCAATGACCTTAAGACCATATTTCCTTGCCAGTTCCCATATTTTCTCCATCTTCACTGCTTGCCCGTATAAATGGACAACCATAATCGCTTTTGTCCTGGAAGTAATTCTGGATTCAATCAAATCAGGGTTGATGTTATAGGTTTGAATATCTGGCTCTACCAAAACCGGGATACACCCGTTCTGACTGATCGCAAGGATTGAAGCAATATAAGTATTGGCCGGCACAATGACTTCATCCCCTCGGGAAAAGCCATATGCGTTGATAATCAGGTTTAGCGCGTCGAGTCCGTTAGCAACACCGATGCAATGTTTCACGCCGCAATAAGCTGCAAACTCACGTTCAAAAGCTTCGCACTCGACACCCAACAAATACCAGCCCGAATCTAGCACCCGTTTGATCGACTCGTCGATCATCGGTCTATAGCACGCATTCACAGCGGCCAAATCAAGAAATTTTATCATTTGCGTTATTCTCTCCTGTTAGATAAAGACTTATTTTTTTCGAAAGTTTATCGGCTCCATTGCTATTTAAATGGTCCATGTCAACGAAATCAGTTGGCAAAAACGTCTCATCATGATAGAAACTCAACACCTCCAATCCGTCGATGGTTTTCAACTCGTTAAAAACAGTTTCAAATGCCCCCATCAGCCCAACATAATCCATTCGGAACGGCGGCACCACGACAACTAAACGATGCCCTGCCTGCTCTGAGAACATCTTCATCCGCTCCACAAATTGTGTCTGTCCGTTATTCCTCATATTGTGTTTCAAATGCGCCTTCACGCGCTCTTCCAGAGAAAGCTTCATGATTTTCTGTAACTCTTCGTTGCCACGATACTCCTGTGACAACACTAAAGGGTTCTTTTTTACATAGTGGCTCCATAACTCATGAATATTCCGACGACACTTCTCTCGTTGAATGCGTTCTGTCTTATAAGGTATCCCTAAAATTGAGTAGTAATATTCACATCGGTCAACCTCTCCTGTTTGCTCCAATTCAAAACCAGGAGAAAACACCGAATAAAATAATATAACCGTATTCAAATGTGGTAATCCATTTGTCAACACTTCATAAAGCTTCCAAGAATAATACAAGTCCTGAGAAGATGCGCAGAAATTGAACGCGTTCGCCTTAGCTTTGAATCCAAAGGTCCCATGTGAAGATCCTAACGCAAGTATTTCAATGACCGCTTGACACCTTTGAAGCCCCTCTGCTTTTTTATAAATATCGTCTGCCCACAAACGATTGACTCCTCCAGAGCGGAGGGTTTTAATATATTTTCGAAGCAAATTTTCAAGTTTATGTAAGAAAGCTATTTTCATTTCATCTTCTTTATCACAGCAGGATTTCCAACGGCCAACATCCCGGCAGGCACATGCTTTGTTACCACGGCGCCCGCGCCGATCATTGAACCCTCCCCAATTTCAATTCCAGGGAGAATCGTCGCGTTCGCTCCAATAGACGCCCCTTTCCGGACAATGGTTTTTTTGAGTTCAAAATCAAGATTTCGTGACCGAGGATATTTATCATTTGTAAAGGTTACATTGGGGCCGATACAGACATCGTTCTCCACGACCAAGCCATCCCAGAGTTGAACTCCACACTTGACAGTGACACGGTCACCCACCACCACATTATTTTCGATAAACACATGCGCACAGATATTGCAGTCTCTTCCAATCGTCGCGTGCTCTAAGATAACGCAAAATTGCCAAACTTTGGTTCCCTCACCAATTTGCTTCGATTGTACATCCGATAAGGGATGAATATAATTAGCCATGCGTCACCTCCTCAATAAATGCGGCGTTATTACGAATGTAATCTGCTTCATCATAATGTTCAGAAGCCAAGACCAGCAGGACAGCACCTTTCGAAAAATTTTTCATCTCCCGCCAGACAAGCCCTTCAATCAACACACCCTTATCAGGCCAATCAAGGTGGAATTCGGACCTTTCCTTCCCGTTGTCACAGACAATGGTACAGGATCCACTGACACAGATTAAAACTTGCTTCAAATCTCGATGCGCATGGAGCCCACGGATTGTTCCCGGCGTCGTATCGAAGATGTAGTAACATCGCTTGATCTCAAACGGAACCAGTTCCGACATCGCCTCAAGGGCAATTAAGCTGCCGCGATTATCCCCTTTGATCGGGAACATGAGAATACGTGAAACGCTGTTACTCATTACATCCTCCCCCATGAATGCCGACAAATTGACCAGTCTCACCCGATAGTCTTATCCATCCCGGCATACCATAAGCATCGTCCATATGTGAACCTTTGATGTTAATTTTATCAGGGACAATAATCGTTCTATCGGCATGCTGATTCAAATAGGCTGCAAAAAAGCCCAGCCAAGAATTCGAGATAATCTGGTGGTGACATTGAGACATCAGATACAAATCAAAATATCCTGAATCGTTATCGTTTATTTCGACTAGGTCATATTCATCTGACAATAGAGGAATTAACTCGTTTCTCACCCAATCAAAACCATTTGAAAAAATATATAAACTGAGTTTTCGTCCCTGTGAGTGCTTCCGAATATAGTCAATCGCCGACACATAATAGTCTGCCGTGATAAAACATAGCCCAAGCTTAACAAAGTCACCTCGCCGAATATGAAGTGCAACAGAGATCTCTTTCTCTCTGATCGCGTCACGTTTAAGATGATTCAAAGGGGTCAGTTTAATATCCTCCCACTTGAGAGACTGCACAAAGTCTTCCCTGACAAACGAGAGGTATTGCCAACTCGCATAGTATCCATCCAGATAGAGCGGACGTCGAATCGCAAAATCTTTTTCCGCATATTTAAACAAGGACCTGTTCTTATACCGAAACCATGTCCGATAAACTTTGATTTCCTCGACACTTGCCTCATCAAACTTTATCCAAGGAAACACCTCTTTAAGTTGAAACTTTCTGGAGCAAATTCTATCCATATCCATGCTACATTTCTGAAACCAACTCACATCATACTTAACTGGAATATTCCATTTCTTTTCAAACCACAATCCCATTGCATATTTCAACAAAACCGAGGCGAATCCGCCGTCAACCATGATAATCACCATTTCAGAGAGATCTTCTCGGGTTAACACAAAATGCCCCAAGGAAGAAACTCTCGCGAGCTTTAACCGTTGGAGAAAAT
>CAILAO010000538.1 GCA_903832105.1 uncultured Pseudomonadota bacterium
CGTTAATCATCACCTTAGGCATTGCTTATGCTGTTTCGGCTCTTGCAGTCTATGTCCCTGACTTGGCCCAAGCTATTCCGGTCTGCATCACGATACTTTTTTGGCTAACGCCAATCCTATATCCGGCATCCTTAGTTGAAGACCATGGCGCCCTCTGGGTAAGAAACATTATTATGGACTACAACCCTTTTTACTATCTTGTAGAGTTATCCAGGCATGCTGTTTTCGGCAGTTATGCTGTTTCATGGGAATCAATCGGCGCGATGAGCATCGTGGCATTGCTGACTTTTGCGGTGGGGTTTTTCATATTCCGCAAGCTTCAGCCGGGCTTTGCTGACGTGATCTGATGCGTTGAGAAAATTATGACTAACAAAGAAAATATGCCTGTGATTGAATTGGCAAATGTGAGCAAGCTATATCATACGTATCCAACGCCACGGCATCGCTTGCTTGAGTTAATTTCTGGTGGACGTAAACAATACTCTCGTGAAACACATGCGCTCGATAACGTCTCGTTCTCTCTCGAAAAGGGTGGGCGACTGGGTATAGTGGGTGAGAACGGCAGCGGAAAAAGCACTTTACTTAAAATGCTGGCGGGCGTGCTTACACCGTCGTCTGGAACTGTAAAAGTACGCGGACGTGTTTCAGCATTGCTTGAGTTAGGCGCAGGATTTAATCCTGAACTGCCTGGTCAAGAGAACATTCGGCAATTTTGTATGCTCCACGGCATGCATCGTGATGAAATTGATGAAGCGCTGCCTGACATCATTAAATTTAGCGAACTGCGCGATGCAATTGAGCACCCCGTTAAAACTTACAGTAGTGGTATGGGTGTTCGGCTTGGCTTTGCCTGTGCTGTCTATGTACAGCCCGACATCTTGATTGTTGACGAGGCGTTGAGCGTCGGGGATGCTTATTTTCAAAATAAATGCCTACATAAAATTCGTTCAATGCTGGATCAGGGTACATCGTTCATTTACGTGACACATGCCGCTGACTCAATTCGCTCACTTTGCAATGAAGGTCTTTGGCTCGAGAAAGGGAAGGTAAGATTGGCTGGTTCGTCAAGAGAAGTTGGATCTGCGTATCAGGCCGAGGTGTTTCGTCGAATGGTTGGTGCCGGTCTAAGTAGTCAGACCGAAGCACCTGAAACTAAAGCCCTGTTGACTACTAAAAACGCGCCGAAATTGTCGATCGATCATGCACGCCACCAAGCGTTCGAAGAAAGAGTTGCCTCACTCCGTACGGGTAGCGGAGCTGCGAGAATTCAAAATATTGCTTTAGTCGACGTAGATGGCATTGATACAGATAGCGTCGAATTCAATGCCAAGTTCCGGGTGAGAGTTTTCTATCGTGTTGAACGGGCTATACCTGAGGGGTACGCTTTGACGCTTGGCGTGACGGATAGCAGCGGACGCCAAGTGCTGCACTTCAACTCCGCATCGCAGGGGATTTTTATCTCTCCAGACGGCATGCATACGCTTCGAGTTATCGAATTTGAGTTTGCCAACCAGCTTTGCCCTGGGGAGTACGGCCTTATTGCAGGCATTGGGCTTCTTTTCAAAAGTCCAGTAAATAAAGGGCAGAGCCTGATTGAAGAGTTAAGTGATTATTGTGTGGGTGGTGCTCGGTTTTTAGTCCGTTTCCCAGATAAGGACTCGAATCACGATTTGTGGGGGCTTGTTCATGTTCCATATTCTGTTTCTGAATGCGTGTTGGATTAATGTTGTTATTTGAGAATATAGCTAATGCTGAATAAACAAACTGTTGTTGCTGAAATTAGAATCTTGAAATCTCAAATCGCAGAAATAATGCCTGACAATCCGGCGTTGTTCGGCTGGGCTGCTTATTCCCAGTGCGATGAAGACGGTATCATTCGTGAGTGCCTACGTAGGATCGCTGATAACACGTATTTGTCCCGTACGTTTGTTGAGGTCGGATGCGCAGACGGCCTTGAAAATAATTCGCATTTACTACTCTTGGACGGATTCCGAGGGCTGTGGATTGATGGCGCCAAAGAAAAAATTGGCAATATTGGCAAAGCGCTGGGCGGAACCGTTTTCAATAGGTTGTGGATTGTTGAGGCGATGGTTTCACTTGATTCAGCAGAGTCTCTTGGGCAACGTGCGAAGAGATTTTTAGGGGTTGAGTCACTTGATTTTTTATCGTTGGACATTGACGGGAATGATTGGCATGTCTTACCCGTATTCTTGCGAGCACTAAACCCAAAACTAGTTTGCGTTGAATACAACGCGAAGTTCCCTCCCCCCAGTCGGTTAGTTATGCGCTACGATGAAAGCCATTCTTGGGGGGGGGGCGATTACTTCGGCGCATCCTTGCAGTCATTGGTGGACCTGCTGAGCAAACAAGGCTATGCGCTCGTTTGCTGCAATCTCAGTGGAGCTAATGCTTTTTTCGTCAGAAATGACCTGCTTCAAGGTTTTACTTGCTACCCGCCTGAGCAAATCTA
>CAILAO010000539.1 GCA_903832105.1 uncultured Pseudomonadota bacterium
ATATTGACAAACAAATTGAAAAATTGCTCACAAAACGTTCTGAGAAAAACACACATCAAGTCAACCGGACAGAATTCAATCCCCAAAAGAAAAAAGGTGGCAGTAAAAACGACCCCGATTTCAATGTGGCTTCGTATGCTTACGAAATGACCGATGGTGTTGATTTATCAGAAATACCGGGTGTAAGCCTAAGTACCCTTTTAGTTTTTCTAACAGAAATTGGCGTTGATCTATCAATGTTTCCCAGTGCAAAACACTTTGTTTCGTGGCTTGGGCTGGCTCCAAACAGAAAAATCACCGGAGGGAAAGTGATGTCTTCCAGCACCAGAAAACAAACATCGCCATTTGCAAAAATGCTTCGTCAAGCAGCTAATTCAGCAGGCAACAGCAAAACTAAACTTGGTGATTTTTTCCGGCATCTGGCGTTTAAAAAAGGGCGAATTTTAGCAATAATAGCAACAGCACGAAAAATAGGGGTTATTATTTTCAATATGTTACGCAATAAACAATCCTATTGCTATGAATATTCAACTGAGGATACACAGCGTGCCAGAACTATTAAAATCAAGCAGATTCAAAAAACATTAAAAAATTACAATATTTCGAAGAACGATTTACAATTTGCAACGGCTTAGCCTTTGCAAATACATAGAGCTGCAATTCAACAACCTTTAGTAGGTTGCGGCGTTGCTATGAACATTGCTCTGGACTATAGTTATATGTGAGGTTAAAATGAAAAAAATAAGGTTTTTAAAAGGTACAAAACCAAATTATTCCTCTCCAGAATTATGAAACAAAAACACTATATTTAAACCAAAACAAACCTTATTTTCCTGATAATCCTAACCTTAGTAGATCTGGTAATCAATGATGCACAAAACCTTATTTACCTTATTTTCTTTGATCAAAACCGTTGAAGGTTAACGTGCATAATATTGGTTTGTTTTTAAAAAGAAATATTATATGTTCAACCCGCTTCGGGGTTGTTATTGGGATACCTCCACCTTACCCCCGGTTTCGCAAGCTACACCGGGGGCTATTCAAGTTTAACCACTCTGTGGTTGCTGTAAGTTATCTTTCTGGATACGTTCATTATTTGGGATTTGTTTACTTCCGTCATTGTGTCGGCCTTTCATCAGATCGAACATCGAATCCTGCACTTTCACACCGGAGAGGGTATGAGCGACTTCGGTACCTGTATTTTTAAACTCCTTATCTGCCTCGGTGATATGGCTCTGTACAATATCCCTGATCGCATCGGTATAGCTTGCTTGGGGTTCGTCACTCTTCACTGCATCTTTGATGATATCGGGAGTTATAGAATCCTTGATATGACTTGAGAAAGTAGTGAAATCATCCATCTTGCCGACTTTGATTTTTCACGGCTTGATCTGATTATTGCTTTTTGGATCGTTCTCGTCGTATATGGCGTTAGTGAGATAGATGATGCCGTTCTCGATGGTGAGTTTCTCCTGACTTCATTTGTCGTCGGTGATGCGAAGCGGGATCTCGACCTTATCGTTGGTCAGGATGATATCTTTCGGATCTATTCTGAAATTTTTGGAAATATCTGGGTTCTGACTCAGAAAATGACTGATATACGAGACATAGCCTTGCTTGGTCTCCTGGGCGATGAGTGTCTCGGTACCCTCGCCACAGAAGGATTCTCTCATAAAAGAGCTCAACTGGGACCTAGACCTCTCAACGATGCGCTCATTTCTATGCCTATTGGGGATAACCGGTAGTCATGCTTCTCTCCACTTAACGAGTTCGGGATCTGACATAGTTTCGAATATATTTTGGTTGGCTTCGTAAATGGCATGGCGGACGAAAGCTCTCTTCATACTCTCTCTCCCTGCGAAATCCAAGCCTGAGTTTTCGATGATGGGGTATTTGGCATTCAAGATTGCGGTAATTCTATCGATGTCTGGATTTCATGCATTATCTTTCAGATTTTTCAAATCATAATCGTAGAGTTCGAGATACTCGGGGAAAGGAAATGCTTTGAGGAGTTTATCATCTTTGTATCATTCTTTGATCTTACCGGTGGTCTCATCCTTGAAGAC
>CAILAO010000540.1 GCA_903832105.1 uncultured Pseudomonadota bacterium
AGCATGATAAAGGCGATATTATGGGTATGTCCGTTCCGGCCTTTTCGCACAAGATCCTGAATGCTGGGATTTATCTGGTAGTCAAGGGCCTTGCAGGCGGCAAGCACTTTCTGTCTGATCTTCTCGGAAACCTCGCTGTCTTTCTTATTGAGAGTTCGTGACACTGCAGCGATTGACACTCCGGCTTTCTCCGCCACATCACGAATGCTTGTGTTTTTCTGCTTGACATTCATCTAATAACTGTTTCCTGTAAATTGTTACAAGCGTCATTATATCACATTCTGAAATGCAAAGCAACACCTGTCGTGAAAATAAATTAAAGAAATATTTTTTTGAAATATTTTTTCAAGAGTAACAGGTCAATCTCTTTCTGGGATTAACCACAGAGGGCACAGAGAGGAGAATTTTATTAAGTGGGAATAGAAATATCCTCTTTACTCTGCGCCCTCTGTGGTTGAAATACAATTTCCTATACGATGGAATTAAGCGAGTTCACTGGAACTTAAGAAAACGCCGGCATCAAAATTCATTCCACGGGATTGCTGTCACATTCTCTGTTAATTTCTGACGCTTTGGGCATCTGCAGACGAGATATGCCCTATGGCTGAATTTGCCATGAAGCTCAATGAAAGTTTCCAAATGGCGCGCATCCCCCGGTAAAGGGTGATCTGTCCACTTTATTTCAACCGGAATGACTTCATCAGGTGTTTCAATCACCGCATCAACCTCGGCTCCAGTCGCAGTCCGCCATGTCGAAAGCCTGTATCCGCTCCCCATGTAGAGACATCGGTAATAAAGCTCAATAAGTATCCATTGCTCGAAAATATGGCCTGGGTTCAGCTTGATCAGGGTGTCATTCAGCGGAAGTTCAGCGAGAATATGTCTCACTCCAAGGTCGAACAAGAGGAAGCGTGGGGCGTTGATTATGCGTTTCCTGCTTCTTTCAAACGGTGATATTCTTATTCCAATGTAGGTGTCTTCAAGAACCTGGTAGAAATTCCTGACAGTATTGACAGCCACCCCGATGTCTGAAGCAAGTTTTGTAAAATTCACAAAATTCCCCGACTCCAGTGCGGCTATCCAGAGAAACCTGGCAAACGCCCCCATGTCATCAACGATATTTTCCTGCCTAATCTCATTTTCTATGAATAAATCAGCGTAGGATGCGAGTGTCCGGCTCCATGACCTGCGTTCCTCATGATAAAGCCCCGGCAGATTGCCGAACACCAGGCAGTCGGAAAGATCGCGCACCGGGAATTTTCCGCTTTTCATCCCATGGAACGGCAGAATCTCGCAGTCACGCTGTTCAGCCTGAAGCACCGGCGAAAGGATATGTGTGTGAATACGCCCTGGAAGGAGATTCGCAGATTTCCTTTTCAGTTGACGGGCTGAGCTTCCGGTTATGAAAAAATCATATGCTGCCGGATTCTTGTCATAAAGATACTGCACATCATCAAGAAGTGCCGGAACTTTCTGGATTTCATCAATGAGGACTGAGTCAATTTCCGTCATGGCTTCCAACTCCCTGACAAGCAGCCCGTCATCTGCTTCATATCGTCGGCGCAGCCGGCGATCCTGGAGATTGATCGTGAAAGTCCTATCCTTCGATACCAGACAATGATTCAGCAAGGTTGATTTGCCTGTCTGCCTTGCTCCGAGAACAAGAACAACCTTGTTTCTGTTTCCAGAAGCCTTTTTGACGACACTGCCCTGTACAACCTGATTTTCAAGAATCCGATGATAATAATTATCAGTCATTTCAATCACCCTCCTGCATATTTACCGGATTAATATGCATCGTTATATTCATAAGACAAGCCTAATCCGGCATAGCCGGAAACAAAGTTTCAAGGTTGTCGCATGTTCAATTTTTTTCTAAAACAGAAAAAAACATATTCTTGATTTCCTTTGTGAATTCCGCAGAAATTATTAGACAGGATTACATGATTTTATGGATTTATCGAATTCACATTTAGATTTACTTTTATGTTGCATTCTGTTCTTGAGAAAGCAGGAATTTCCATGCTGGAACAATTTTGATCCCATTGGAAAGTTCACGTTCATCTTCCCAGGTCACAATAAGCCGTTCATCAACTTTCATGTAATCGCCTGCCTCAATAAGAGAACGGCATTCGCGGTGAAAAGTTTTTTCATTGTCTATCTGGTAACTGGACTGGATTAAAAGCTGTTTCTTATTGATGGGGTGTCTCGCGTAAAAGTCAATCTCATGCTTTTCTTTTTCAGTATTCACATAGTTGACGATGTAGCCCTGTCGGCGCAAATGCAGGAAGACCATATTCTCAAGCAGCACGCCGTTATCCGCTGATGTTTTAAACGCCATCGCACGGATCATGCCATGGTCTATGATGTAAAGTTTATCCGGATTGACTCTGCGTCTTGCCATGGAATCGGTCAGGAGCGGAACCTTGTAGAA
>CAILAO010000541.1 GCA_903832105.1 uncultured Pseudomonadota bacterium
ATATGGGATAATTTTTAAAAAGCTTTGATTAACTTCTTTTCAATGCCTTCTGATGCTATTATGGTATTGGGCCATAACCGCCACTACAGTGAGAAAAATGAAAAAATTCCTTTCTTTGATTTTTGGGATATTCGGATCGATCGTTGTAACATCCTCACTTTTTGCGGGAGTACCTGACGTCTCGTCGACAAGACCGGCACTCAAAGGTGTCGAAAAGATTTATATGACTTCGAAGATGTCGAATGGTCTTGAACTAATCACAATGGAGTCACACAAGGTCCCTCTCATTACGCTCGTCTTGGCAGTCAAAGGTGGGGCGTCTACCGAGTCCCCAGATACCAACGGCCTCTCGCACTTTTGGGAGCACATGTTTTTCAAGGGCAATAAGCGCCTTCCGACGCAAGAGCTTTTTAAAAAGAGGGTGCGGCAGCTCGGAATTTTTTACAACGGTGATACATCGGCTGAATTGATTCGCTACTACTTCACGATGCCCTCCTCACTTTTAGAGGAAGGGTTGCAGTTTATGGCAGATGCTATTTCGGAACCTCTTTTGGATGAGAAAGAAGTTGAGCGCGAACGGGGTGTGATCTTAGATGAGTATGATCGCAACGCTTCAAACCCTCAATTTGATTTTTGGAAGCTAAACCAAGGCCTGATGTTCGGATCATTGATGTATCTTAGAGATCCCTTGGGCCGAAGGCACGTGATCGAGCAAGCGAGTCGATCTCAACTTCTTGACATGAAAAACAGGATCTTTGTCCCCGCTAACTCAGCGCTTCTAGTTGTTGGTGATGTGGACCCAGTCCGGTTACCGACGCTTGCGCAGAAATATTTTGGTGCGTGGCGAACTCCAGAGGGGTGGGCTGGGATCGTTCCTCCTGAGATTCCTTCATTAAAGAAGTCTACAGAGTTCGTAATGACCAGAAAAGACGTACGAAATGCTTCCGTATTTTGCCTTTTTCGCGGCCCCCGTGCCAGAAGTCAGCCTGAGGACAGCTTTGCGGCTGACGTTCTTATTAACCTCTTGCAACACCAATCGGGTAAGTTTTTTAAAAAGTTTGTGGATTCCGGGTTAACTTTTGGCGCCGAGCTTAACTACTTGACGCAGTCACATGCGGGACAACTAAACTTATTTGCAGTCACGGAGCCTCAGAAAGTCAGGTCCGTAAAAAAACTTTTGTTAAGTGAAATCGAAGAATGGGCAAAACCCGGTTATTTTTCGAAGGAACATCTTGAGGATATCAGACGAAATCTTCTTATTGATCATAAGTTTCAACTCAATAAACCCTCGTCTTACGCAAAAACACTTGCTTTTTGGTGGGGCGTGACTGGATTTGACTACTATGATTCCTACTTGGATCATCTACGTAGAGTTCAGCTGACAGATGTTCAGCGCTTTGTTCGAAACTATTTTATCCAAAAACCATCCATCGTATCCATTTTACTTTCACCGGAGGGGGCTAAGGAAGCTGGCTTGGTAGACAACTCACAACCCTTACTAGAATCGGTGCTGGCTGACTATTATGAAAAAACGAAAAAATAGCGCTTTCGTACATGGATTTCTGAGTGTGTTCTCTCTTTGGATCGCTATTGCATCGAGTGAAGCCATAGGTTTGCAACTGGTCTCAGAAGCGTCTATCGAACAAGAACGAAGACTTACAAAAACGTCTCATCTCTCGAATGGAATCCCGGTCGTTATGAGGGAGATCCCCGGTTCCGACATCACTCACATTACGATCTCTTTTTCCTGGGGACGTAAAGACTGGCCAAAAGGCCATCAGATTCTCGAACGATGGATGTGGAGTACGATGCCGCTTGGGGCGAAGGGCTATCCTAAGGAAAAAGTGTTTGAACTAACCGAAAAGTACGGGATTTCACTTTCTTGTGCTGGTGGGATCGAGGTTTCGTGGTGTTCAATTGAGGTGGTAAACGACTATTGGAAGACGGCAATGCCGCTTTTTTCGGCTATCGTGAACTCTCCTAACTTCGAAAAAAAAGAAATTGACCTACAAAAAGCTCGCATCCAAGCCGATCTCAAAAGTGTCTTCGCAGATCCGGATAAGTACTCTAATGACGTGATTAACCGGATTTTTTACGATGAAAAGCATCCTTATCGTCTCAACCATGATGAGGCCTTGAAAGAGCTAGAGCAGCTTTCCGGAGGTGAGCTTAAAGAATACCATAAAAAGATTGTTAGCTCAGATCGAATGACTATCACTTTGGTGAGTGGTCTTCCACGTGAACAGATTTTAGGAGCAATGGAGACCAATTTCGGACGAATAAAGCGGACCGGAGCGGTGGAGAAAAAGGTTACGGAGCCAGAGTTCTCTAGAGACAAGTCGTTCGTTTTCGAACATCGGCCAATACCCACAGCATACATAAAAATAAAATTCAATGCGCCGTCAATTAAAGACCCGAATTATATTACATCACTTCTTCTGTTTGAAATTTTAAGTGAGATGTTGGATGAAGAAATTAGAACAAAAAGGTCTCTTAGTTACGCTGTTCAAGCTCAAACGCTTCAATACTCCGTGGGTTTGGGTATTATAAGTGTGTCGACGTCAAAGCCAAATGAAACGTTTGATGCGATAAAAGAAGTTATTAAAAAGCTGAGGACGACATTACTTACTGGCGAAGACTTAGAGGAGTATAAGCGCGTTTTTGCAACGGGTTATTACGTTGGACAGGAAACTCATTCGGCTCTGGCGAATGGGATATCTGGATATCTCCGATATTTTGGGTCTGTGGAGCCTCTTTATGAGTTTCCAAAACGGTTGGAAGCCGTTGAACCGGAAAATGTAAAGCAACTTGCTGGAGAAATTTTAAAAAGATTCAGGATTGGAGTGCTGTTTGATCGTGAAAAATTTCAGGAAGCGTGGGCAACCTCATTTATCGAAGAAACACTTCAATAAAAGGGGTCGGGTGTGCTCTCTGTTGGGGATTAGGAGGATTAAATGAGAGGTTGGATTTCATTTTATAATGCATTTTTGATGTTTTTTACTCTCGTAGTTATGACAACTATAAATGGATGCAGTGGCTGTGCGACCGATAGCGCGCCGAACAGGCCTCAATCGGGGGGATCTACTTCGAGTTCGCCAAAGTCTGCTGAGCCGGTCACAATACTGACCGAGGATGTGAATACTGTTAATACCGACTACGAAAAGTCGTTCAAGGGAGCTGTGGTTCAGGATGCGCAGGGCGGCTTTGTGTTGAAGAAGAGGTTTTCATGGAAGGCTGAAAAGGAAGCAGTTTATAGCGTAAAACGCGGGTATGTTCATACTGGTTGCGGAAAGCCAAAAGGTCAGTTTGTCGTTTTAGGAGGAGCGGACGGCAGTGGCGGAACGTTAGCTGAAGCTGTCATTGACCCTGAAAAGGAAGAGGTTAAGGAATATGGCATAAAGTACGAAGTCAGCCTTCCCAAACCAATCCCAGCGGGTTCATACGTTATCGATATTTATGTCACATTAGGACAAGCGTGCGGGAGCGATTTTTATTATGGTTTCTGTTTGATAGCTGAAGGCTCTGGCACGATTGATTGCAAACAGTATAAGAAATAGGGGCGACTATAAGGGGCTCGTATGTTGAAAGCAATTTGGTATCATCTGGTCTTGGGTATTCTCGTTATTGTTCCGGCGTTGATTTGTCAGAGTGTTTTTCCTGTTATTTCGCATAAGACCTGGGAAAGCTTGAGTGAGCCTATTTATTCGACTCTCCTACGTTTTGATAAACCGAATCAAAAGCGCTATTCACAGGTCAAGATCGTGGAGGTTGATCAGGCATCCATTGATTCCTTTGGGTGGCCAATACCCACGAGATATTATGTTTCATTTCTGGATAAGCTTAAAAAAAGTGGACAACCTTGGGTTTTGTCATTACTGAATTTCCAAAAAAGAGATAGCGACAAGCTAACCCCAGCGGAAAGAACCGCGCGTAAGCAAGAAGATGACTCTTTGAAGGCGGCAATCGCGGGCTACGAACGATATGTTGGTAGCGGTCTCAAAATCAACGATAAGGAAGAATTGACGATTGATCAGGAAAAGCTTCTCATTCAAAAAAATATGGTTTCAAAGAGAGAGCTGACTGTAAATGAGGAACTGCCGCGATTTCCTTTAGCGATCGATGAACATTATCAATTTGTTGAAGCAGAAAAGGCCTTTGGCTTTGGTGCGCGCTTTGAGCCAAAGAGGATTGTCTATTGCCAACCGGCATATTTGGAAGATGCTGCACGTTCAGGTCAATATGTTATTCCTTCAGCTCTTATTTGGGTTTCGGCATATACGAAGCAGACAGGGTTTAAAACTCAAAGTGGGGCAGGGTGGCCACCTTCCGGAAAAGTTACGAGTGCGGCCATGAAAAAGAAGGCCTTGGTTGGGGAGAAGCAGTGTTTTTCCAGCCCAGAGCTGACGACACATCAGTTTTTACAGACCAGGCGCATCGAAACCATTTCTTTTGAGAGTTTTTTACAGTCAGAAAAAACATGGAAATGGGCGAATCGTCTCGTTGTGCTGGCGCGCAGTGATATGCGACTTTATCGGGGACCTGGTCATGTGACGAATGATGATGATGGAGTTGTTCCTGAGCAGTTGCTTGTTGCGCGCTTTCTTGACGATCTGTTGTCTGGAAAGACCGTTTGGCGAGTTCGCTTGGAAGAACAGAGTCTTCTATCTTGGCTCCCGCTCGTATTATCAGTTTTTTTGATTCTCTTTTCTTTTTTCTCGGGTCTCGCGGGAATGATACTGATGGTGATCATTGCATTTTTGTGCTTGATGGTTCTTGCTATGATTAATCTTGCGTATTATCAAGAGTACTTCATTCCAATTCAGGCGATCGCCAGCAGTTTGCTTAGTCTAGCGGGCCTCTTCGGACTTTTTCTATTCATAAAATATTATGGAATTCGCAGAAAGTTTCGATTTTCTGAAAAGCTGCGAAGCGGTCTTTCGCAGTGTAATACGTTAGACGAAATTAAGATGGTGGCTAATACAGCCTGTGAAAAAGAGTTTATTGTTTGGCAATGTTTGTATTCTGATTACGATGCCAAACTTTATCAAGCAATCAAGGATCCAAAGAAGGTACTGGAATTATTATCGCAAAGAAAGTCGGTGTCCGCTCAAGAAGCTCGCAGTTCTTCGCCTGCGACGATGACCCCCGCCATGGTCACGGGGATGAACCTCTCACCCATAGCTGGATTCTTTAATGTCGTGCCACATCAGGTGAAGGTAAAAATGGCGATTGAAGCAAGGGGCGGGCGCCTCGGGATTGTCGATATCGCCCTTACATATCACCAGTATGAAGAAGGTTTTATTCCTGATTTGATCGATATTTTAAGGATGGAACTTGGGCTTCACTGGTATCGTGTTGATTTACTTCTGAAAGGAAAACTCCAGGATTATCAGATCTTCTTGCAGGAGACACGTTCAAATATCCTGGCAAAGTTTTTATCAAAGGTCATTGTGACCCGCTTTGCGGATAACGCAACAATGGAGGAGAATCTTCGAAATATTTTGATGCCAAGAAAGGCTCGAGTTGCATTACTGCAAGCGGATATTCGTGGCTATTCGAAGCTTTCTGAAAACCGTGATCCGTTAGATGTCGTTAAATTATTGCAGAGTTATTACAGACATGTTGTTGATGTCGCTCAATTGGTAGCTCAGGTGAAGCTCATCGGGGATGCCATCTTTCTTTTCATTGAAGAACCAGAAAAGGCGTCTTTCAAGGAAGAAGAACCTATGTCCGCAGTTGATCACGCTTTGAGACTGGCAAGTATTTTGGTCGAAACAACGGTAAGACAAAATGAAAAAATTAGGGTTGCAGCAAAAGATGGCCAACCATTTGAGGTAGCTTTCGGCATCGCTATTCACTTCGGCGATGTGATTGTTGGAAATCTTTCGTCAGAAAACTGTATCGACTATACCGTCATCGGTGCCAATGTGAATCTTGTGGCACGCATGGAAGAGTCAACCAAAGCTGAGGGAATTAAGAACTTAGTAGGTCCAAACGCGGTCTTGATGAGCCTTGATGCGATGGACGCCCTACGAAAGTATCGTTCAGTAAATCCCGAAGTCGTTGACCTGAAAGAAATTAACGTTCAAATAAGATCCTTCTCAAATGTTTCTAAGGTTGCCTATATAAAATCAGACAAAGCGATCGCAGTGGGTCGTGGGGGTGTTTAGCAGATAAAGGCAGATATTGCACAACAACGCCGTGCTGAAGCAATGATAAAAGTTAATGCATTGAATAAAATTACTACACTCGGTATGCCGGTCAGCATTAAACGGTAACGGAAACGGTTATGGGGTCACGGGAGCCGCATCTTCGATGCTGGGAGCGGGAGAGAAAACGGGATTTATTCAACAAAGCCCTGCAATTTGATCAATTGTTAATAATTTTGCCTTTCCAGAGTTCATCAATGAAGTCGGCAACTGAAAGAATCACGATTCCATCCTCAAGCGTTCGAGAATGTTCCTCAAGAGAAACAACTATCCGTCGGCCAACCGTTGGATATTCGTTTTTGACCTCACGAAGGCCTTTTAGGTGGTCGGCGCGAATTCGGTCGCTAGCCTTGGCTTCAATTGCACATTTCATGTGGCCCACAATAAAGTCAACTTCCACTCCTGTCGTTAAACGCCAAAAGGCTAGTGTCTCGGAGCGCTGGTTGTATTCAAGCCAACAAGTGAGTTCGTGATGGACCCAATTTTCAAAAGCTTTGCCGAATAATTCAGAGCGGGCTTTTAATAAGCCACGTTGTGATAGTTGATTCACGACTCCGACATCGGCGAAGTAGAATTTTGGACCGATGATCTGCCGACGTTTCGGGCGAAAAGTGTAGGCAGGGAGAAAACGCCCAAGAAGCGTATCGCACAAGATCTGGTAATAGGATTTAACGGTAGGAGCAGAAACGCCGCAATCTCTGGCTATGCTGTCAAAAGCTGTCAATTCAGTGTCACCGATCGCAGCCGCTTCAAGAAATCGGCTAAAAGGCTGCAGTTTGCGGACAAGGCCTTCGGCAAAAATTTCTTCTTTCAAGTAATCGGCGCAGTAGGACCTCAAAAGTGGAGCTGGATCCTCCGAATCGTAGATTGCCGGGAGGTATCCGTGGTTAATCATTCGCTCAAGATCAAAGGACTTGCCAAGTTCTTTGGACACAAGTCCAGACAGTTGAAAGCGCAGAGCTCGGCCCCCAAGTAAGTTGGCGTGGCCAGCGCGAACCTTTCGTGCGCTCGATCCACAAAGTGCGAAGACAGTGCCATGTTCTTCGATCAAGAAATGGACTTCATCCAACAGTTGCGGAACTTTTTGAATCTCGTCAATGACCACAAAGGACCATTTATTTTTCGAAACTCTTTGGCGAAGTTGTTGCGGTTCTGCTTGAAATGTCGCAAATTCTTCACTTTTCAAGAGTTGAATGACGGGAAATTCAGGAAAAAGATAGCGAAGCAGTGATGATTTACCAACTTGGCGCGGTCCCCAAAGAAAGAAGGTGCGAGGAGCCGGAACTGGAATTTTTAGAGCGCGTTCGTACATGGGAAGTATTACTTTCGAATTTCATGACTAACTAAAGTATAGGTTTCTGGCATTGGAATGTCAATAAATTACGAGATATTACCAAGATAGACAGTTTAGTGGCAGGAGAAAGCTCAGAAGGATTCGTAAACTGTTGGTTCCCTTCCGATAGTCTTTTGAGGTGTAGTCTCAGTCACAGTGGGAGCATGTGGCCATTGCCGTCTACTACCGATGATGTCGACGTTTCACCAGGTGAAACAAAAAAGTTATCAAAGGGCGGATATGAAGCAACAATCTCACAAGACAATGATTATGGCGTTGAGATTGATATTACCTATAACACAACCGGCGCTAGAACCTACGCGCGTTCGTCAAAGTAGAATTATTTAATGAAGCCACATCCATTTCATCACGGAAAAAGATGGTCAAATATTCATAGGGACTTAATGTTTCTCCGTTATCAGGTTGTGACGATTTTATAAATGTCGGTAGACCTTGGGTGGGAGTCGGGGTTGGCGTTGGCTGAACGGGTGGATCTTGTTTTACGATCGGCGTTTGTTGGTCAGAGTTATCTTTTTTTTCTGATGAATCTTGAGTAGGTGTTGAAGGTGACGATGACTTGGTGGGGCGGCTATTTTTTTTATCACAAGCACCCAAAATACCGATAGCAAGCGACATCGACAATACATACGTGCCAAATTCTAAATAACGCTTTGTAATCATTGGGCATCCCTTCTATTTGTTATTACCCGGACCACTTGAATGGTCCTATACAGATTTGAAGTCGCATAACCTCATAAATATATTAATATAATACGATTTTTCTAAAGTTTTCAAAAAACGTTCCGATAAGTTTTATAGATAACAAAGGAGA
>CAILAO010000542.1 GCA_903832105.1 uncultured Pseudomonadota bacterium
GTGGTGGTGCTTTTTGAAGGGCGAGATGCTGCGGGCAAGGGCGGGGTTATTAAGCGCATCACCGAGTGCCTAAATCCTCGTATTTGCCGCGTCGTTGCTTTGGGGACCCCTACAGAACGTGAAAAGACTCAGTGGTATTTTCAGCGGTATGTTCCCCATCTCCCTGCGGCCGGTGAAATGGTCCTCTTCGATCGCAGCTGGTATAACCGAGCTGGCGTTGAACGCGTCATGGGATTTTGCAGTGAAGATGACTATCAGGAATTCTCAAGAACGTGCCCTGAATTTGAGCGCATGCTGGGGCGATCAGGCATTATCCTGATTAAATATTGGTTCTCCGTGAGTGATGAGGTGCAGGAAAAACGTTTTCAAGATCGCATCCAAGATCCGACAAAGAGGTGGAAACTAAGCCCGATGGATCTTAAATCGCGAGAAAAATGGGTCGAATACTCTCGCGCAAAAGACGCGATGTTTTCTTTCTCTGATATTAAACAAGCTCCCTGGTATGTCGTTCACGCGGACGATAAGAAGAAGGCGCGTCTAAATTGTATTGCGCATCTCTTAAGTAAAATTCCGTACAAGGACTCAACACCAGAAAAAATCGACCTTCCACCAAGGCAAAAAGAAAAGGGATACGTACGTCCTCCAATGTCTGATCAGACGTTCATCCCGGAAGTGTATTGATTATTGGGCTTACCGTAGACAGAATCTACTTATGATACACACAGCGAAAATCAACTGTTTCGTCGGTGAAGTCATCCGTCGCCATCCAAAACGTCAAGATACCGGCGAACTCTTGGTTATCGTAGATGCCTCCACGTAAAGCAGCTCGGGAATTCTGGACTAAAGTGGCATACTTTCCTATGCCTTGCGCGGAGTTCCAGGAGTCATTCCACCAAGAATGACTTGCTGATGTCGGTCTCAGATCAGTAACTTTCATATCACTCGTATCGGATACTAAGAGGCTATACTCCAACCTACCCGGTGTATTTGGCAGTAGCAAATCCTTTCGCGGCGCTCCCAGATCAGTCCACTCCTTCGAATTGCCCGCCAAATCCCAAATCACCTGGCCATTCGAAAGCGTGTGGGTTCTCTTTTGGAGCCAATCTTGGTGACTTCGATCCAGACAGTTCTCATTCATCGTTCCAAAACATGGATGTTCATCAAGCTCAGCATTAAGCCTTGCGATCTGGGGAAGCCCATCTGAATGCCCACGGTTAATAGCGCCCGACCCTACTGCATTGCCGCTCCAGTTATCTTTATTTCCCGCAATATTAACGGCAATTGTCATCCACTCGTCGTTTGTCATGAGAGCAAACTTTTCCCCTAAATTTTGGCATGCTGTTTTCGCCGCCGGGAATGTAGGATTCCTTACAAACATCCCTCCCACGTCTGAATATACAACAGTCGCGCCGTCCACTGTTTTCTGTTTTGCTTCATATTTCATGACGCAAAAATCACTTGTTTTGTAAAAAGCATCTCCCGGAACCAGTATATAACCTTGGGGACACTCCGCTGTCGTGGGAGTTCCATCGAGCGTCACTTCCCCTTTAATTTCAAACGACGTGCCTTCCAGTTCTGGAGGAATGGTGAAAACAACGTGCCATGGGCTTCCCGGAGGTGCGTCTGAAAGATCCCTAACTTCATAAGTCTTGCCATCTTCGCCAACGATGGTAACGGTCCACTTGGCATTTTCGGCATCCACTTTTTTGCCTTCTTCGTCTGTATAATAACATCCATATTCATCTGCAACTCCGCTGTTAGTCGGACCGCAAGTAAGCCATGACCCGGTAATCATCGCTGGTTGATCGGCTGATGCCGCAGATTCATCATTATTGTCAGTTTCTGGCGTTTTTGCAGGTTCTTTCTTTTGGTCGTCGCGCGATGTTGGGTTTTGTACGGAGCTACAAGCTGTTAGCGATAGAATCGATGAGAGCATGAACGCTAGTACTACAAAAATCAGCGTCAAGCCAGCCTGCTGTGGTTTGGATGTCCTTTGTCTCGATTCAAATCGCATAAACTTAAACCCCTTATTAAAAGTCGCTCATCATAACGAGATCAATAACCCGTTGCTTCAATTCTTCGTCTTTAA
>CAILAO010000543.1 GCA_903832105.1 uncultured Pseudomonadota bacterium
TTGTAAAACCTCTTCCAATCTTTGTTCGCTGCCTGCCAGTGCGAATCCTTCATGGAAAAGCCAAGCCTCGTTTTCAAGTATCTTGTGAAGTTGATCTCTTTCAAGAAGCTTCTTTTTATTTTTTTTATCGAACAGTAAGGTTTCCAATCCCACAAGAAAGTCAAGACGGTTAGCGACCACCTTTGCTGAGCTGATAATTGAAGAAAGCGGGGTTTTCTTGAGAAGTTCCGCCAGATCGTCTTGTTCCTCTTTTTTCAGTCCCAAGACATTAGTTATTATATGCTGGACTGATTCGGGATTTTCGCGAATAGCCTGAGCAAGCAGCATGAATGTGAACTTCCTGGATTTTAGATCAGCATTCTCAAATGATGGCAAATAAGACTGGACGTTTACTGCCAGAATATCAAACACCTGCCTTTCAACTTCTTCCACAGGATCAACTGTTTTCTTGTCTGCGTATGGATAGATCTCTTCTTTTTTCCAACGTTCAACGACTTGGCTCTGATCCTCAAGCATCCGTTTTCTAAAGTGCTCTTTGACCTTGTCTCTGGACACCTTGAGAACCGCCGTAACATCCGGATGCATTTCATCCATCAGTAGAAGATTATCCTTATCTAGTTCCAGAAAAAAATCAGTTTTAACGTAAGCGCTAAAATTGAATCCGGGAGCTCGGATTTGCTGTCCGGCCTGAAGTTCCTGCAAGGAAACACCTTTTGAATCACAAAGGTGGATAATTCGATCCGTTGGAATCTTCCACTCAATTACTGACACTGATACTGAAGTTTTGCGTCCTTTCGATATTTCCACATCACCAAGATCATAATTTTGACTAAGGTTTTGCACATCCGATGGATTTATTCTCACGCCATTGTATTTAAGTGCGAGACTGGGATATTCAGTTAGGTAGGCTGCAAAATGCTTGGCCATTTTCAGAGGGGTTGAATCTAAAAGGAGAAAGTCCAATTTGTCTTTAATATTTGAAATTATCACCTCAGTGCCGGTGTTCCCGTTCTTTTTCTCTATTGGCTCAGAAACATCAAAATCATCAAGTGCGCTAGTTTCTCCACTTATGGAATAGGAATATATTTTTCCATCGAGCTTATAAGTCGTTTTCCACTCGACTAGTGTACCAAGCGCGAAAGCCTTGAATCGCCCCTTTCCATTCTTGCCATGCAAAGCCCGACCTCCATCTCGGCCCTTATCTTTTTTCCACGAATCACCGAGATTCCCGAAATAAGATTCAATAGCGGAATGCCTGATGCCATGTCCTTCGTCGATGACTCGAATGCTTTCGAGGCTGCTCAGCTTGTTCAGATCAAATATTACCTGCACGTTGTCGGCCTGCGCATCAAATCCGTTCCATACTAATTCAGCCAAAGCCGGCAACGGCTCCGATGTTGTAAGAGAATTAATGAAATCTCGTTTTGCGGTAACGTGGATTTTAGACATTTAATTTACCCCTTTTAATATTTTCCGGTATTTATACTATGATCAAAGTTTCAATGACAATATTAAGCTGAAAAATTAACCCGTTGTATGCGGTTATTCAACGCCCCACACCTCCGACATGGGAAAAAAATGTTTAAACTAGGCAGTGTACCAATGCCTTAATAGTCGCTGTAAATATACCGGATACTAAGGAGGGGGCAAGAAGGAGGGGATTGTCCATTATTGTCTCTTATATATTTGATAATAGTTTAGTGTTTAAA
>CAILAO010000544.1 GCA_903832105.1 uncultured Pseudomonadota bacterium
CCTTCCTCTATTTAACCCTACGGATGCGTTCCCACTATGGTGGGATTTCAGCCTCGATTAGTCACCACGACCATCAACCGTACCCGCAGTCCCGTGAGGGATAAAAAAATCCTTTTGATAATCACTGCTATCACGCTGATTTCACGGTTGAAATAGAGATTTTCAAAAAAAGCTAAAGTCTTTTCATTTTAATGCCGAACAGTAGCTCACAAGGGGAGTGCGGAAGTTTTTGTGGCAATAATTGACTGCATCGAGGGGGATTAGATTCGGTGGATTTCAAGACCGTCACAATTGTAACATTGATCATGCTGATCATCGGCTGTTCCTCTTCAAAAGCCAAGAGGGGACCAGAGGTCAGCCCTGTCTCTGCAGTCTCTACGGTCTCCAAGCAATCAGAGGACGCCACGAGTGCGGAGCAAAAAAAGCTGGATCTTACGGGACTATGTTCTGGCAACAACATGGAGGAGGGACTCTTTTGCCTCGAGTGCAAGCCCCGTGAACTTAAAATATACACCTGCTTTCCAATTTCTTCCGACTTCGCATTTTCGAGGGATTGTGATGTTTTACAGGACAAAAATGAAATTAGATGTGAGACAAGAGATGGCGCCAAAACTGTTCTTTCCCTTGAGAAAAGCATTTCTGAGGACATTTATGAGCGCTATCCTAAAGCGAAAGAGAGATATCTCAGCTTGATCAACGGCGTGATCATCGAAGAAGAAAAGCGCGAAGACGCCTTGCGATTTTTCATGTTCCCCTACCAATATGTCAAGGACATGCAGTCTGGCGCTAAACCCGACGATTCCATCGACAATCTCTTATCCTCTCTCAAAGCTTTTGCGATTCCTGATCCTGAGGTTCGAAAAGCTGTAAAAGAAAAGACCACGTCCCGTTTCCGTGAGATTCGCCGCGATGTACTCATGGGAAATTACAAAACAAAAGATGACCTGCTTTGGGATCTTTTTGAAGTTGCCTTGACAGCACTCCCAGAAAATCACCCAGCTCTGGAACAGTTTTCCGCAAATAGCCCCGAAAAAACCGAGCGAGACGTCCGCTCTTTCATAGAGTACGCTTTTTCTGATCCCGCATTTTAGGTCTCGGCGCAGTAATTTCAAGCCGTGCAATCGTGGATTGGCAGAAATATCTCCGCCTAGATCAGAGCTCCCAAGCGGATCTTTGCGTTTCTGCCAGCGATGCGACGACTGCCGCAACTTGCACGACGGCGTGATCCCTGGCCTTGGTCGAAAGGCCATCACGGCTGGTGATGGATCGACAATCGTAGCGAGTCAGCATCCGGCGACTCCGACCGTCATGCTTGACGGCACGACCAGCGACGACGCTCATTATGGCCCGACAACACCAACTACTGGCGTTGGCAACATGATAGAGACAAGGCAATAAGCGCAGCCCCGCCCGTTGTTTTTTTCGATATCATTGGCAATCAACATTCGTATAACACGTTACGCTAGAATGGCAAATTTGCCTGCCTGGCCCTGCGGGGATGCAGATCACGTCACAGTTCGAACAATAATCCCCCCACTCCAAAACCGAGCCACCCGCTTCCTGGCATTCGATTTGTTCAGCAGCGACGCGTGACTCGCGCTCTCGCAAGGCCTCGTCTTCAGCCACAGAACACGTTTGGGAACTTCCGTCACCAGAAATGAAAACAGAGTACGGAGCCGGTCTTGAGAGGCTTGTCGGAGCAAAACTTATTGACGAAACAACGAAGATTATCCCAGTCAAAACTTTTTTGCGGCACATGTGGCACCTCCTGTTAAAAGGCCACCACGTTACTATCCGATAATTGACCAGATGACAATCTCCATGTGATGCATGATACGAGCTAGAACAAATTTAGTAGCGGAATTCGATACTCGGATCCCCAAAAAAGTTCGCTACCCACATAACCCATCGCATTTCTTGGGCGTTTACGAGTCCGACAAACTCTTCCTTGGAAACTTGGTGCGCGCGGCCTAGATTTGTGACGTTTTCAGAGAAAACAGCATTAATAAAACGTCTATGTAGCATTTGTGAGGCACCAGGAGTTTTCGTGGTGTTTGGCGCAGGATCTTCCGGGGCAAGGCCATAACGCGAGTTGGCGATTGCGGCAACAGCGCCGTTATCGAAGCGCACCAAGAGCTCGATAAAGCACTCGTTTGATGTAAAGTCGCCTGGAAGACATCCTTGTGTGTAATAGAAAAACGGAGTCTCGTTTTCAAAGTATTTGACGTCGATATTGTCCAGCCGCATGTTGAAGTTGATATTGGAGTGTCCCAGATGGTTGATCATCGTAAATTTTCCACTGTTGATTTTCGCTTGAGCATCTTCTCCTGACCATACAGTGTCGCTACTGTCATAAAGTTTTTCGATTTTCCAATCGGCGCGATAACCTGTGGTCGTGTAGTTGTGATCCGTACATTGCCCGACAAGTTGATTCATATACGCACTACCAGTTAAACCTAGATCTGCAAAAAGTTCTTCACCCATGAGAAAGACTTTTTTGGGGACAGTATTGGTGTAAACCCATAGCGTCTTTCTCACCGTATTTTTTAATTCATCAACGGTTTTAATGGGCAAGCGACCAACGCTCACTTCTGCCAGAAAGTCTACGTCACCACGCGCATCGCCGTCATTCGGCTCGCCCCACTTGCTGTTGTTATTGCCGTTAAAAGTGCCATCAAGCGCAGCATAATAAATATCAGCGGGGATATTTTCTTCGATCCACATCCATTGGCCGTTGTATGCCCTGATTTTTGACCATAACTTTCTTGCTGGAATCATCGCCCCACTGCCAGACTCGTCACCATCACCGACTAGAAGGACGTAGCGGATACCGGATTTTTTGTATTCATCACGAATGAAAAATCTGATTTTTTCCGCTAAATCTCTACCACCGGTGTTTGCAGCAATATCCTTAACGTTGGTAACTTTTGTTCGCAACCCCCGTGCCTTGAGGCCGTTTTGTAGAGCGTCTAGACTCCACTCACCCTGGTACTTAATGAAGGTGTCAACAGTCACAATAAGATAGTCGTAGGCCTCTGCGTAAAGTTTTTTTGTTTTCGGGTAGGTTTTGATGACATCGGGGTTAGAGACGAGCCTAGACAGTTCGTCTGTTTGATGTGGCAAAAGAGTGACGTCATTCTCTTTGATGTTCTCGCGTATAAAGTTGACGGCCATTTCGCCATTTTTCAAAAAGTAAACACGTCCTTCGTCACGATTTTCGACAACGGAAAATATGTTGATGATCACCACAGGAACGCCATGAAGGTATTGCAGACTTGTTGCGATTCTATGCGTTGGGTAGACAGGACCCCCGTAGTCGGGTGTGTTGGTAATGACCGCTTCTCTGAAAACATTGTCACGATGACACATCGGAAGCTGAGATCCCGTGCGTTCGAGCTTTCCGATGATGGATTGGCTCACTTTTTCAGTGAGAGTGACACCGCTGAAATGAGTTCCCCTTGGCAGGGCGATCTTGTATGTTTGAAATGGAACACGAGGAAGGCCTGCTTCCATCGAATTCATAAGCCCATCCATAGTGATCGTTAAGTCACCCTCGGGGTTTAAGGACACCTTGGGCTCTGCAAAATCAAACGGCACAGAGATATAGTCGGCGCTGCGACCTACCTGAGCATAGATCATGGCGAAAAATACCACCAAGCAAAAACGAAACATGACCTTCATAAGCCCCCCTTATTAGGTTTCAAAATGCGATGATGAGTTTTAGTCTTAAGCACATTGTACCATGATGAAGGGAGCGCTTGATGTTCCCTTCGAAAAACGGATTTTTTTTAATAAGATGGTCCGCCGGTTTGAATAATGCCGATCTATAACCTTTTGATATAGCTAAAGATATTTTTCTGCGCTCAAGTTTTCATGA
>CAILAO010000545.1 GCA_903832105.1 uncultured Pseudomonadota bacterium
CGTTAATATTGAGGAACAGTACCAGGCGCTTTCGGAATCCATGAGCAGAGACCTGAAAGTGAGATTTGATCTTGAGGCTTCAGAGTGGAAAAAAAAAGTCAAAGAAGAACAGTTATCAGAAGTATTCACTGTTCTTGAAAAGGAAATTGAAACGGACAGCAAAGGAACCTACAGGGCTGTTGCCATCGGAAGAGTCGATTCCTACGTCAACAGCGAACATCTTGGCTTTAGGGACGAAGCCGTAGAGTTAGGAATGAGACTTGTTCCGCCGAAAACAGGAAAGAGGTGGTATCTCGAATTGGTGACTTTTTCCAGATCAAGCCTTGAAACTTTTAGATCCAAGGGGAAAATCGAAACCCAAACCAAAGGACAAGCTCATGAATAGATTAAAAATCTATGTATTCTCGGTACTTTTATGCTTTTCAGCCGTACTTTATCCTGAAATCGCTGAGTCGAGAACGCTATATGTTGGGAGCAGCCCAGAGACAATAAAAATCAGCTACACGGATGAAACGATTATTAAGTTTGAAAAACCGGTCAAAACGATTTCGGGAGCAACAAAATTCATTATCAAGACCGCTGATGAAAATAGTCCCGATTTCTCAACCCTGATTGTGCGGCCACGCGCATTAACTGCCACGGGCAATGTTGTTTTTCTCCTGAATGATGGGAGTACCTTGAGACTTAGACTCATCACGGCAAAAGACCTAAAAGATACCGAAACTTATTACCAAATAAAATCAAAGGAAGACCTTATCGAACAAAAGGATACTGGCGATCTCCCTGAAATCGGGAAAGTTGATCTCATGAAGGCAATGATAAAGGGCGATAAGGTCCTTGGGTATGAGATTAAAGAACTATCAAAATCCCTTGATACGGGCCTTAAAGGAGTGACTGGAGAACTGACCAGGGCCTACGTCGGGCCGGACTATGTTGGCTATATTTTTAGACTTACCAACACGACTACAGTGACCAAGTATTCAATTGATATTAGGAAGCTCAAGCTAGGAAACCCAAATCTCGCAATATTTTCCGAGATCGATCGGACAGTTCTTGAACCGGAAAAGACGGGAAGGCACACCGCCACGCTGATCGTCTTAGCGAAACCGGCTTCATTTTATAAAGACATAGTTCTTCCAGTTCGCAATATTACCCAAAAATAAACGAACGGGGATGGATGACATGAGAAAAATCGGAAGAAGACATTTTATTCAGCTTTGGGAACTTTTGAAGGAACATCGCCGTTATTCTATTTTAGGCGGTGCGATAGCTTTGTGTTTATTGGTTTGGATCGTTAGCACAGGCGCAGACGAAAAAAGAAAGGTTTACTATCAGGAAAATCCAAAAGAGCTTAAAGCATCAAGAATACTTTCAGTCACGGGGTCGTCTTCAATCTATGAAGGGAAAGAAAGACTTTTGTCAAAAGCTGCCAACGAATACAAAAAATCTCAAGAGATATTGACCGAGAAAGTTGAATCACTTGCAAAGAAACTTGATGAGGTTGAATCGAAAATAACTAAAGCGAAAGAATCTGAAGCGCCAAAAAGTGAAGAAGTAAAATCAAAAATCAGTGAAGATGAGAAGGCAAATCAAGAGGCAAAGCCAAGCGAATTACCGCCTAGAGATAGCTTTAGCCAAGACAGATCAGATCAAGCTTTCTATTCAAGAACCTTCGCTGCAAGATCGGGAGGTGCGCCATATACCCCGGAAAGCGGATATGGCAACATGTCCAGATCAAAAGGGCCATCAACAATTTCTTTTCCCGTCAAAGAAGAAATCAAAGAATCAAAGCTTGAGATTGCCCTACCTTCTGGAAGTTACGTGAAAGCAAAACTCATGACAGGAGTCGAAGCGCCTGAGGGAAGAACGTATCCCGTCCTTTTGCAGCTCGATTTCGCGTACATACTGCCCAACAAAAAACGCCTTGATCTCTCGGGCTGCTTCATGATCGCAAAAGCGCAAGGAGATTTATCGACTGAAAGAGTGCAGATGCAAGCTTCGAAACTTAGTTGCGTTGGCCGGGATGGAAAGATGTTTGAGCGAGATGTTAACGGCTTTGTCGCGGACAACGCAGATAACAGTTTTGCCGTTATGGGCACCGTTAATACAAAGCAGGATCGGGTTGCCGCGATGGCTTTCTTATCATCGGTTGTCGAAGGGATCAGTGCTGCGATCCAACAAGCGCAGACGACGCAGAAGCAAAACGCGCTTGGCGGAAGTGAAACCGTGATGTCTGGAGACAGCAATAAATATATTCTTGCAGGCGGGGCCGGAACGGCGGCAAACATGGTGGCACAGTGGTATTTAAAGCAAGCGCAAAATCTTCTTCCGACCATCAACGTCGGATCGGGTCAGGATGTTTGGATCGTGATGAATGAGAGCGTCAGCCTTCCCAACGGGTTTTTTAAAAAGACAGATAACGGAGGTAAGAAAAATGACGATCCGTATTCTTTTATTTCAAGAATTATTGATTAGCGTCGCCTTGGCCGGATGTATCCACCGGGCTCCGACTCTTAAAATGCTAAATGACAGGTCGGAATATGAAGACAATACCCCTTACAGCGCCGAATTAAAACTTTCCGGAAACGACGCCATGGTGCCGCTTAGTGATGGCATCCCAGCCCGAACAAAGCCGGAAGTGGCCCACATCTGGATTTATCCCCATGACATGGGAAAGGAAGGGTATTTCTGGGGCGGCTGGCTTTCGGTGGTCACGAGCGAAGACAAGTGGACATTTATCAATCCACCGAAAGATCCCGCGCCAAAGGAACCGCAAAAGAAAGGAAAACCGAAGAAAAAGGAAAAAACGGCTGACGCAGCAAAGGAACAAAAATGAAGAAAGCAAATGAAATACCAAAGCCAATAAATGAAGCCCTGATAAATGACAACGTTTTTGTCGAGGCTCTGTTTAAGAGGCCGGAGTCTCTGGCGAAGCTTTTCCCATATGACAGCTTCGTTGAAAAAGAAAATATCTTTGTAAATAAAGATGGATCATTAGCCTCTGTATTCGAGGCAGATCTTCTCCAGCATGAATCCATGACCTCTCAAGACATCATTCAATCGGTCGCCTCGCTTAAATCCTGGTTTAACCTTCCTGAAATCTGCACCATGCAGATTCTGTTTGATCAGTCATATATTTCACGCCTTGATCGGAGATTTTCTCAATATGAAGTGGATTATCCAGAGGGGCATCCAGTATCAAAAATGCTTTTTGAAAGGAGGCTTCGCACCATAAAGGACAATTGTGCGGCGGAAACTGATTTATCACCATTTGAAAGAAAGACCCTTGTTTCGATTAGATCCTTTCCAACAACGCGATATCATAGCGAATTTAGAGACGCCCTTAAGAAAGGGGAAGTGACCCTCTATAAGGAAATGACCGGTTTTACCAAGGAGCTCACTTTCTTTAAACATCTCATGGCTGATTTCGAAGCAAATTCAAAAGTGGGACTCGCGAGACTTAATGCTGAATCGATACTTGATTTTCTACGGCGGTTTTTTAACCCAAAAACGTACTACAAGAGAAGTTTTGCCAAGTTTAACCCCAATATCCCGATTTCAGAACAAATCATCTATAACAACCCTGTTCTTGACTATTCCGGGATGGAACGCGAGGGGTTAAAGACCAGAACCTTGTCTCTTAAAACAAGTCCGCAATATGCCTATCCAGGGGGCATGGCTCATTTTACGAGGCTATCTTTTCCTTTTAAGATCGCGCTTAACTTCAGTTTCCCGGTTAAAGCCAAAGTAAAACAGTTCTTTGATATCAAAGAATTCTTTCTTCAAAACACGCCATCCGCCAGGGCAAAACGTCAAAGAGAGGAGGTACTAGAGGTTCAGGACAGACTGGCCCGAGACGATAGATGCCTTTACATGACATTTAATGTGATCCTGGATGGTAAGGACGAGGAGACGCTGGACCGGCGTTCCAGGGAGATGATTAACGTTTTTCAAAACGATCTGGAATGCGAGGTTATTGTCGAGGACGATATCGGGCTTGGACTTTGTTTCAACACTCTTCCGATGGTTTATTCGTCGAAGGCCGATCTTTCGGTTCAGAGATTTATCAGAATCCTGCGTTCTGATGCGGTCAATTTTGTCCCAGTGTTTGATTCTTTTCGCGGTTTGAAAAGCCCTCTTCAACTTTATCTGTCTAGAGAGAAAAATCTGATCAATTTCTCGCTGACAGAAAACGAGACGTCAAATCATACGGTGGTGCTTGCCGATAGCGGCTCCGGGAAAAGCGCATTTATTATTGATTGTATGCAAGCTGCGAAAAGAACGTCTCCTGAACCGCTTCTTTTTGTAATCGACAAAAAATCAAGTTACTTGATGCTGAGTGAATATTTCGACGCCGACCTGACGGTCTTTGAAAGAAACCGGGATATCCCTTTTTCACCGTTTCGCGGTATTTATGACGAGGAAAAAGTCGCCTTTCTCACCAATCTCGTTATCTCTGGTATCAAGCTGACCTCGTCATCATTTCAGACGGAAAGCGACCACATCGCCGTCATCGCCAAGGCGATAAGGCAGGCCCATGAGAAGAAGACCAATGAATCAGGTCTATCCTATCAAGATGGGGAACTTATCCGAAATGACTCCGAAACTGGCACAGAACTTACAATGGATGACGTTGTAGCGGCTCTGTCCGGACTTACGGCAAATCCGGAATTTGAAAAATATGAAAAAGCGGTCAACGAAGTCATTCAGAAAATGGGACCGTTTTATGGAGATGGGATTTACGCCAAGTTTTTCAGGGGGGATGCAAAAAAGGACCGAAGGTCGTCTAAACTCTTCTATATTTATGACCTCGACGCCCTTGATTCTGATCCGATCCTTCAGTCGCTGATGACCATGAGCGTGGTCGAGGAAATAAGACAGACCATTAAACTTCCTGAAAACCGTGGGAGAGGAGGATTCGTAATCTTAGAGGAACTCGGCATGATCGGAGGCGATAACCCAAATGCTGCCAGGTTTATTAAAGATGCCGCCGAGACTTTCAGAAAGCTTGGTTTCTGGCTTATCAGCTTAACCCCGCGGCCGCAGAATTACTTCGAGATTGAGGCTGGCCGGGCCATGTGGGGTGTGGCGGATAATTTTATTTTTTTGCAGATGTCAGAAGATAATGTCAGATATGTGCAGGAACATTCGTCACTTCTTGACGAGGCTAATGCGGAAATCATTAAATCCCTTAGAACCGTCCGTGGCAGATACGCCGACATTTTCTACATGAACAAGAAAAGAACCTATCAAGGGGCATTCAGGTATTTTCAGACCCCACTTGACCGATGGCTTGCTCCGACCAATGCGAAAGATCTAAACGCCGCCACTTCCGCTCTTAAGAAGTTTCCCGGTGAAAAGTGGAAAGCGCTTCATTATCTGGCCGAGAACGATCCTGAAGGTGCCAACTGAATGCCCCTTCTTAGCAAAAAGGGGATCAAACGATGAATAAATCCAATCAATCTTGCTTAAACATAGGAATTTCGACGTTTTTATTAATTGCGTCCATGGAAGCTTTTTCTAAAAATGAACTGCGTTATGAGAATTCGGGCTCATTCTCTTCTGAGGACTATCTTTTAAGGTCTTATGGCGAAAAGGAAGAACCGCTATTTGGTAAAGATTTTCAGATTGTCGATCTTAATGTTGATCTGGGATTCGGGGCTGATTGCGGCAAGGTGGACTTTAAAAAAACAATGAGAGCATCACTAAAGAATCTTCTCGATGCGAAATATTTCGGCGACCTTGGCCGGGATATTGTCGGAGCATCGCCTCTTCTCCTCACCTGCTACTTTTCTCCAACCTGGTGCGCGATTCTTAAGCATCTGAGAACCTCAGCTCACTATGTATCTCAAATGCGGCTCGATCAATGTGCTCTAATCGACAAATACACAGATGACAGGTCGGAAGATTTCTATAAAGAAAGGCAATCTTGCGTCAGACAAAAGATCAAAAGTGATGACGGCGACCTGGAAAGTGCCATGGATTCCTGCAAAAATGTTTATGATATTGACCTCACCAATTGGGCGGGAAAAGGCCAGGGAGAGAAAGCTGAAACCAACCGGCTGATCGAATCATCAGCAAAGTGGGCAGGACTTGAAGGGGAAGACGCTACCAAGGCGGTCGGACTTACCAAGGCATTTGTCGGCGATACTGTGGTGTCTAAAGGCCAAGTATCAATTGACTATGGCCCAAGAAAGAGCGCCTTGACGCCCTATACTCACCTAGCTGGTCTTCAGAAAGCGAAGGAGGAAGACCTCTGCGAAGGATTTTTAAGAAAAATCGAAAGAGACAGCCACCGAAAGTCAGTTGATGAAATCGTCTCTGATAGCGACCTAAGCAAAATCAGCGGAAACTCCAAAGTCCAACTCATAGATCGTCAGACCATCGAAGCCTTGGCCTACATGCCTAGAGCGCAAAGACTTCACGCCTGCAGGAAGCTGGCTGACGGGATCGCTCTTACGATCTTCACAAACGACCTCAATAAATCGCTTGACGTCCTGACCGTGGCTTCACAGAACCCGAATCTCCCACCAAACCGTCGACAGGAGATTGAAAGAAAACGCCAGGCTTTGAAAGAATCGGTGGAAATGACCCTTGAACTTCAGCGCCAGAGAAG
>CAILAO010000546.1 GCA_903832105.1 uncultured Pseudomonadota bacterium
GCTCAAAGCCGACGCCGAAAAGGTTAAGATCGACAATGACGCGATGAAAGCTGTCCTCTGCAAAATTAAGCCTGATGCGGCGTTTTGTGCTCAGATTAAAGTGGACGGGCATGCAGAATAAACTTAATGAGGTTACCGAAGTCTTTATATTGGATCTTTCTTACATGAAAACTGGAATCGAAAATCGTTAAGGTTATTCGATGTGCCCGTCCACTGTTCTTTTCGCTTCTTCCAAGGCGGTGACAAAGTGACTATCAAGAGCCAGTTTCCACTTGACCATAGTCACTTTAAGTCTTTCTGCGGCAGGCACCAACTCACTTTGAATCGCTTTTTTTGCAATCTCGAAAGGCTCGAAGATTTTTGCTTCTGGTACATTATCGATAATTTCTTTCAGCTTTTTCGCCTTTAGTTTATCCAATTCTTTCCCGGAATTATTAAGTGCATCAATCTGTTGCTGCAGTATGGTTTTGACCGTAGGATTTTCTCTGTCCTTGATGTAAGTTTGATACCAGAAGTCAACATCTGCTCTTAAATTATAAACTGCAATTTGTGCATCGATTAAATTGGCAAGGTCGTCCGATTCTTTTGTCCAGATTCCGACCTGAACTGTGCTAGGTTCGACTTCATATGAAATACTTAATCCGCATGGTCTTTCGATATCAAAATATTCCTTACTTGTCTGATTGGGATCGCTATCGACGATTTCCAAATTTCCACTTCCTTCCGCGACTAACGTTCCAGATTGTCCGTAAACGATATTGTCGCTATACGACTGATCAATCCGAAATTTGAGCTTTGACTGCCAAACGCTCCCGCCAACCGTGCAACTCGAGTCATATCTTACGCGAAAGGTTGCATGAATACCTTCTGCGGGAGCCACTTTGGTCCTTGTCACATGACAATTAGTCCACCCAAATGATGCATTTTCACACGCGAATAAATTGTCTGCTGAACCGTCCTTCAAAGAACTGTCTTTTGTTTTCTCACCGCCGCAGCTAATGAGCGCTGCCATACCCAAAACTAAAACGCCATATTCAAACCTGGTTTTCATGTATATACTCCCAGTTATCATTTCACTAAATCTCTCCAAGTTTAGTTTCCACCTTCGTCGCAAGCTCACTCAGCTCCCATCTTTTAAACTTTTCTACTAAGGATTTTCCCTCTTCCAGCAGGTCGTTTTTCGACAAGACATAATTTTTGTTATACTCATCAACTTTGTCCGCAAAAGATTTTTCTTCCTCTTCGAAAATTTTCAGTTGACTCGATGAAGGAGAGATCTGAACCGACGAAATGCCTAATCCACAAGGTTTTTCGATATCAAAATATTCCTTACTCGTCTGATCAGGATCACTATCGACGATCTCCAGGTCCCCGCTTCCCTCCACGACTAACGCCCCGGATTGTCCATAAATGATGTATTCGCTGTATGACTGATCAACCCGAAATTTAAGCTTTGACTGCCAAACGCTCCCACCAACCGTACAACTCGAGTCATACGTCACGCGAAAAATCGCATGAATACCCTCTTCGGACGCCACTTTGGTCGTTGTCAAACGGCAATTGGTCCACCCAAAGCCAGCATCGTCGCATACAAAAAGAGATGTTGAATATGAGTCGTTTCTTTTTGACTCGTCTTGATTGATCTTATCTGGGTCCCTTTGCCCCACTTCGCCTGTTTTCTTTTCATTTGCGCCCTCATGATTTTTGCCCTTCTTTCCACACGACAAAGATATCACTGCCAACGCGATAATGATGATCCCTACTTTCATACCTGTCTCTCCTTTTATCGCCATCCGACATAAATTGTAGTTTGAAATACTGACACTTCTATAAGGCCTCTTTCCTGGGGTTTAACAGAATGTAGACGGACTTCGAGGCCGTCGAGACTTCCGCTGAACTCTCTTCCGGAAAGAAATATTTTTTGTCGTCCTAAATGATTATTCACAACTATTACTTCGGAAGAAATGACGTCTGTTCCCGTTACAAAATCCACGACAAATGTACCACTTCCACCTTTCGGGTAGGGATCACATGAATCTATGTCTAAACACAAAACACCGACCTGTGGGGGATTAAAATAGAAAGATTGAGCTTCAACTTCTATCGAAGCTTCCATAAACCCTTTTTCAGTTCTCGTATCAACAGCAAGATAAGGACCATATACCATCGCCCCGCCATTGGCGCCCCCCTTGTAATACCTGGCTCCCACATCTGATCTGTTATCACCGTACTGCCCAAATAGTTCAAATGGTGGCGCTTCGTGAATCGTCGCGGTAAAATCTCTTGCATTGGGATAACCCGACATGTTCTCCGTGTTTGATGAATTCGATATTCCACATGAAAGCATGACAAAAAACACCTGAACCAATCCCACAATCAAAACAGCTCTTTTCATATTTCAGTTCCTTTATCACAACTATTTCTGATTAAACCATCACAACAACAACGCCGCCGCTCATGTCGAATGACGTTCGACTGCAACCTTTCTGCAATCTCCATACCACACGCCCCCAGCGTCATGACTTCGAACTTTCCACCTGGATTTCCTGCTATTTTTTCCCTTACTGATGCAGTAACCACAGGAATCGATTCAAACGGCTAGTGTTCGTGTCCGGTTATTAGGCCATTTTGTCCGGATTTAGATCCAAAACACTGATCTTCAATGCCACCAGGGCAGAATGGTTTTTGCTGTTTTCAGATTTTTCAATGTTTTTGGCGTTCTAAAAGTCTCATGCCGGCGGCCCGTCATTTGCAACCTTTCAAGCAGGGCCCTCGCTGTGGTTCGCAATGTGTTCGAGGGATCGTAAGGAAGTTGGTATCGTTTTTTCTTGATTAGGAATTCGGAGTTGTCTATGCGCGATCTACCCTCAAAAGGTTTCACTCTTTTTTTTACCTTTACATTTAGTCTCTTCATGCTCCATTGCGGCTTTAAACGCGAACACTCAAAGTTAAAAGAGCAATCAGAGACGCATAACGTTATTGGTTATGCCCGCAAAGCTGAAGGTCTTAGGAGAATAAGAGAACTTCACGCCCAATATCTTACGGTCAGAGATCAATATCTTTTGGGCTCTGATGGCGTGACTCAACAAATGGCCGACATAGCATCGAAAAGCCTTCAGCTTTCCAAAGGATGGAAGGTTCTATATGACTTAGTTGAAAATGCCACCCAATATCCATACGAGCAAACTGAACGAGCGCTTCAGAATGCCCTCTCCGAACAGAACGAGACTCTGGCTCAGATCGTGAACTCCAAGACAAAAGCTGAAGGCCTTGTCTATGTCGGAACTGCTCGGCTCGCCAATGTCCCAAGGGTCGATTATGACTTGGGACAATACACGGCGAGATACGGACAACTTCTTGATGCGACTTCGAGGCTTTCCGAAAATCTTGAAAAAATCAGAATCGAGGCAGATGCAACACGTTAAAAGGATTGAACGGTTGCATATTGAGGTCTCCGAAGCCCTTAGAATCCGCTTAAAGAGTAACTACCTTGGAGCGAACGTTGCCGAGCTGGATAAAGCCATCGCCATGGCTGAAGATCTTTTCTTGTCAGAGACGTTGCTCGCTCCGATCGAAAAAGATATCCGGTACGCCTATCTTGACTTCAGCAAGGCTTTTAGCGATGGGAGAATCCACTTTATCGAACGTGAAATTGTTGGCCTGAGAAATCTATGCCAAGCCACAAAGGAACAAGTCAATTCGCTGGTGATTGCCGACCAATACCGAAAATCCTCACTTTCCAGAATCGATCAGATCTGCAGTTCGGCAGAAAGCGACGTCGCGTTTATAAGTTCCTCCGACATCAATAGAAATAGACTCGTGTCAGAGTCGGTCCAGGAACGTTCAAACCGTTCCATCAAAACATGCCAAGATGCCACAAGCCCCATTCGCTGCGAAATGGTTGAATGGCTCTCCGCAATATCGATAGACAAAATCATGTCCATGAATTCAGACCAGTTGAAGGTCCTTGAAGAAGCGTGGGATCAAGCCGAGAAAGGTCGCTAATAATGAAGATTATGAAAAAAATCCACAAAGTTATGTTTAGCGCTCTTTTGTTGATATTTTCTCAAGGAACCATTTCTCATCGCTTAAACGCAGATGATCGAGATGCCGAGGTTTCCGATTCTTCGATCAATCGGGAAGTTGAAGGCAGCCTTCCTTATGATCCATTCGACATGGTGGATCCGAAAACCGGTAAACCCGTAAGTGCCGATGCAACGATCGAACTTCCTACCGGGAAAAATGTCTCCGCGGGAGAATATTATTCAAAATTGAATGAGTACCAACGTTTTTTAAATAGTAAAGGGAAAACCCTGAAAACCGCAAAAAGCCCCGGCATAATCATGAC
Source organism: uncultured Pseudomonadota bacterium (assembly GCA_903832105.1). Taxonomy (GTDB): domain Bacteria; phylum Bdellovibrionota_B; class Oligoflexia; order Oligoflexales; family CAILAO01; genus CAILAO01. The sequence continues at coordinate 4,349 of CAILAO010000546.1, forward strand.
GACTATATTGAACGTCGAAAAACTTGCGGAACAGTCAAAGAAACAGGAATCAAAGAACATCGATTTTGACGAAGCGATCATGGAACGGATCAACGATCCCGAGATCCTCTGGGATGAACTCTCTAAAGGAGTCAAAGAAGGCACAAAAGATCAGGTCAAACAACTCTATCTTGACTTGATCAACTCCGGCGCCAGCATTCCCCGTATAGCTCCAGAATCCCCGCGTGCCAGGATCGTACTTGACAAGAAAGATGAACTGCATAGCGTTCTTGCAAAAGAATGGACACTTTATCATGACGACGCCGCGGAGGGGGAAAAGTCCCGATTTGGCGCAAACGCGAAAGCCACGTTAAAAATCGGGGCCAATCTTAGGAGAATAAATGGCCTTGCGGACGTTGAGGCGAACGTAACAGTCATGACAAGAAACATCTCTCTTTTAAAAGGGACAATCAAGGGTGAACGGAACCTCACCGCGGAGTCCGAAGCGGACGCGAATCTTAGTTTTCTTGGAAAGTCAGTATATTCGAAGCAATGGAAAGACAAGACAATACTGATCAACACCGAAAAGGCGGATTCTACAAAAAGCATGACTCTTAAAGAAGGGACAAAATTCAGGTTTTCTGTGGGTCCGGTTCCTGTTTCCGGGGAAGTCGGAGTGATCGGCAGAGTCGGTTATGACTGGACGTTTGGCCTCGAAGATAGTGAGGGTGCAGCGGCCGCTATCGGTTACATCGATACCAGCGGCTATCTTGAAATAGGTCCGGATATTGAGATTGTCAGTTTTGGATCTTCCTGCGAACTGATTGTCTTAAACGACACGGTTTCTCTGGAAGGAAGGATGGGTCTAAAACTCGACGACAACGGTTCACCAGTACTAACAGCAACAGCCAAAGCGACCAATACGCTCACAGTGCTTGCCGGCGAAGTCTATGCCTTCGTGAGAGCCTATGTTCCAACGCTTTCCATTCCTCCGTTTGCCGAGAAAGAATGGTCGTGGCAAATCTTTAAATGGGACGGACTGAAACTTGGCGATCTAACAAGCCCCAAAACCCTGTTTAGCTTGACAAAAGTAGTTGACAAGAATGGATACAGCCTAAAGGGCGCTCCCGAAAAAGAAGACTATCAGGATGTCGATATTGAAAAAGAGACCGATCTTGCGTTTACGGAAATTCTTAAAGACCTTGAATCTGAAGGAACAAAAATTGCCGACCTGACCAATGAATCCACGGGAACATTTGCTGCGGTAAGGACTGACATTTCGAACTGGCTCCAAACGATAAGGCCGTAATCCATGCTTAAAAAAACACGAAACATTTCGTTAACGAGGGTGGCTATTGTCACATTAGTGATATTGGCGGCATCAATTGCGTACTTTAGAAAGCCTGCAGTAGCTCAATTTCATGATATTCCTATCTTAAAATGGACCTGTGATCAGACGAGGACCGAAATTCGGGAACTATCTTACAAGGTAAACGGTACGTATGATTTCGGGAAAATATTCGGCAAGACAAACGACTCTCCGTTGTCAAAAACATCCAATTTCGAGGTTGAAGGACTTTTGGAGTGGACATGCCTGAATTCAGATTTTAACGATCAAATGCTCTTTAACGTTGCCTTTTCGGGTCGCGTAAAGTCCTTGATAAACAATGCAGAAAACGCGTCCCTCAACAAGACAATTGCCAACGATCTTTCCAAGCCTGTCCTCGTCACTTTGTCTTCAAATGGCGAAATTATAAAAATAATATCCAAAGAAAACATCAATCAGGTTTCAATTAGATTGATGCAAGACATTCTTTACCTGAGGCAATCTATCTTTCCCAAAGATGGTTCGCATAATCCGGCAGCTTGGGAATCTCGCGAGTATGACTTTAACGGCGCACATTCGGTTCGATATGAGTTGGTTTCGGAAGAAAAGTCTTCCGCTGCTTACCTGGTAAGATTCTCCAAAAAGAAACTTGACTACGAAGAACCTGTTTTCAGTGGCTCCGGTCCTCAGGCAGCCTCCGAAACGCCATCAGATCAACAAGGATTTATCAAAAGTGTTGGAGACGTTAAGACTACATTTGATGCTATCCGGGGAAGAATAAATTCAATAGATGGTTCCATTCAACAAGAAGTCTCTTGGAACAACATGTCATTAAGCCAATGGACAACAGAGATCCACGAGAAACTGGTCGACGTCAAAACAAAAAACCCAAGTATTTCAGCTTTCGAACCCCAAAAGGACCACTATAAAGACGTTACCATTAGCAAAGAATCCACTGAATCAGCTGAAAACCATGAAAAAAATATGAAGGAAAAGGTGATTCAGGAAAGAAACCTCGGTGGTGAAAGTTTGATGCAGCTTTTTGAGGATCTAGAGACATTCGACAGTCAGCATCTCAAAATGACGTCTAAAGAAACCGCAGCCTTTGTTAAGAAATTTTACGCATGGGTATATCTTCATCCAAATGATCTTCAGACACTCGCCGAACGTCTGCAAGAGAGTCCCCATAACAGCGATGTTTTCGTCTTTGGTCTCGGGGCGCTCGTTCAAAATGGCTATCAAGAAGCCCAAAAAATCATTCTCGCCCTGATCGATCATTCTATGGCTGCAAATGACATAGGAAAACTCAATACGATTATAGCCTCGTCGGGTTTTCTAAAAAACCCGGAACGTTCCGTCGAACAAGCGGTTTCTGCGATTTCAAACACAAGTGACAACTTCTTGACAGAAGCTACAAAAGCGACTGCAGCGCTTGCGCTAGGAAACATGGCATCTTCTCTGACTAAAAAAGATCCTGAAAGGTCCGACGAAATCTTAAAAAATCTTTTGAACGGAATAAAAACCGCCGCCAAGGACGGCGACATAATCACATTACTTAGAGCTACATCTAATACTCACAAAGCTATCGAACCAACAGCTATTATGCCATTTTTAAAAAACACATCTCCGGTGATACGTTCTGAAGCGTTCAGAGTCCTATCTCAGAAAGCCTCTGAGAGCGATGTTACGGTCCTTTCCAACTATCTTAATTATGAACCAAACGAAAATGCCCGGTTTGACTCTATCGAGTTTCTGCGGACGGTAGAAAAACCGGAACGCTGGCTGCCTATTCTACTGGCACAATTCTCTATTGAACCGGCAGAAATCGTACGCACCTCAATCATTCGCGGACTTTGGCAAATGAGATCAACATCCCCGGACGTCATTAAGTTTATTCACACAGCCGCTTTTAATGATGACTCCTCCAGCGTTAGGCAAACAGCTCGTCAGCTGTTGCTGTTAGATTAGCCTTCCAATCCACGAAAAATTTGTAGGCGGTGTCGAAGTATTCAGCTGGGAAACGTCAAATGTTCCCTTTTTAATCCACATTCCAAAGGAAAAACTGACCAATTCTGGCGTTATGAGATCGCTGTTTTCAAACGTAACGTCTTTTCTGATTCGGTGGTAGAGAAGCTGAATTTCTTCAGCCTTCCCCCAGTTACAATCCATCGTGCCCTATTAAGGCAACGGGCTGACGACACAATCGTTTGCTTTTATGTGGAAGATAATAAGGAGTGGTAAACTTTGGGGCGAGGTGGCGGATACAATCTGAACTCGATGCCGCTGCTGCTCTTGGTTCAAGAACCGACCGTTTGGCCAAAAATTAGGACAAAACAGTTGAGTCAAGAGCTGTCTAGCCTTTAAACAAAAAAAGAAAACTTCAATTAAATCACTTGAAAAACGCTTGGCACAGGTGTTGCAAAGTGATGAGTGAGAGTGGAGCTGTTGTTGATTAACATTCATTAATGTAGAAGTACACATTCAAATGGACAACACATCAACCAAGAATTTGATTTTAAAATTGTGTGGGATTTTCTTCGTTTTAACATTAAACGCTTGCGGCAGTGGCGAAAAGCCATCGAGCACTGTCGAAAGCCTAACAAAAACGTCGGTTCGACTCCCAGAGTGCGGCGTCGAGTCCTATAACGCCCTCACGAATTCAAGCTGCGGAGTCGATAATTACGTCTCCGCGCGCAGCGAGGCGTGCGGGGTTGAGCTTTATAATGAACGGGCTTCATCTAAGTGCCCTGGTTATAGACGCGAGGAGCGATACGGACGGAGCAACGAAGCAAGGCTAAATCGCTATCCAGATTGTGACAGTCCGGACCACCGGGTCGTCAAACAATACATAGAGGAAAGATGTTTCCGCGGCGAATGTGGGCCATACAAATACTTCACAGAATGCGTGATCCCTGAAGTCGTAGAATCCTGTAGAGATTCTGAATTCGGAATCGAACTCTATAATGAGTGCCGTCACCCAAGCCATGGCGTGGAAACCTATCAGACTTGCCAACGCCCCGAGTTTGGAGTGAACCAGTATAACGCATGTTCTGTTTACATGACCCGGCCGGAGATCAATCAATTTGTCGTCGATACGACCGGAACAGTTCCGATTATCACAACGAGTCTTATCACCAATCACGGGAACTACTTTGTCCTTGTACGGACAGAACTTGGCATCGCTTGTCTCATCAACAAGTACCAGAATAATCCAGACTATAGTAGCGTTGTGTCGGATTTAAGACTTAAACTTCTCATCACATTCGGGATTGAATACGACAAAAAGGCTGCTGACTATAAGGAACAGTGCAAAAACCCAACAAACATTCCCGACATCACGAAAGAAAAATGTTCGGAAAATGACGAAACTCCCTTGTGCCGTACCGTAAAGGCCTATCTAGGATGCATTACGTGGTTTACGGATAAAATCTCAGATACAGACCTTCTTTTAGGTGACATCTTTGCAAACAGTTATGCCGATATCAAAACCAAATTAGTCGATTTCAAAACAAATCTATCCAACAAACTCAATAACAATAGGTAACTTATGTTCACTCAATTTGTTCTTCGTCATGGCTTATTGTCACTGTTCGTCATCTTACTCTTTCTTTCTGGTTTTTCTTTGAATGCGTTCGGCAGTGAAGTGGAAGATCTGGTTGTTGAAAAGCGCTGCACGCTAGTCGTGCAAAGCGCATCGACCCAAGTGGAAAAACTTTTCATAGTCTGGCTCGGGAATCCTGAATCCGCCTATAATGTTGAAAAAAACTTCCTCGCATTGGGAGTGGGGCATGAAGCCTTTATCGAAAAGATGCGCAGCTTTTCTTCTTCTTTTGCCGACATTCCTACTGATACCAATGCCTTGTCGCAAGCGCTTTACGACATCGACAAGATGCACTCGGATATCTTGAACTCGATGACTTCACAAGCGATGAGAGAACAGCGTTTTATCACATCTATAGCCACGATCGAAGTCGAACTCGCCAAAAGCAAGTCAGAACTGGAAGGCGCGAAGAGCATTTGTTCCCCGCAAGTTTCAGAAGCCATCGATCAGATGGTTACCCAGATCAATGTTTGGCTCGATCAGCTGGAACAGCTCAGAGGATACGTCGCCGAAGCCACCAACAAAAGATCTCTTCTTTTTAGAGCGATCCATGAAGGCACAAAAATCGACCTAGAGAAACGCTACGCACAGCGAGTTCAGAGACAGTTGACGGATCTCAGAAACGAGCTGTCAAAAGTTCTCTCTATAGACCGGTTCTATGACGAAATCCAGCGATGGTGGTTCGCCGTGGAATTCACGGGCGGATTCAGTGGCGGCCTTATAACAACCTACCTTCAGTATGAGGAGCCTCTCAGACTGCTTAGAATCGATTATGAAAATGGAATGAAGCTTCGCTCCCGTCTTAACGGTTTTGGTGAGATCATGGGAGGCGTCCATCGCAGTATTGCCATTGAGTTGGATGGTTACTTGAATATTCTGCAAAGCAAAATAACTTGGTTGGAACAAAAGGGCTGGACTGGAAGGCTTGCCGAGCAAAAAGAACGCGCCGCCTATTTGAAAAGCAGAAATCTTTCGGACCTTCCCGAGTGCCCAGTTGCCATTGATGTGTTCACCAATTTCTCAAAAGCAGTCGATTCGCTGGAATATTATCGAACGGCTGAAACACAATTTCATTGGATGGTTGATGCCTGCACGAGAGGATCTCTATGAAACACTTTATCTATATTCTGGTTACAAGCCTCGCGTTCTCTTCTTTTTCAGGATGCGGCTTTTTCCCGAAAAACTCCTCGCAGCTGAAAGACGAACCTACCGGCAGAAACGCCGGAATCGAACTCTTCTCGATCGAGTTCGGAGGTGACGGTTCTCCCAAAGTGAACACTCCATTTTCTGGCGACCGAGCGCGAGAGGGACATGCAAGAACTGAGATGACGCTTGGAATCGGAGGGGTGCGCGGCACGACAAGGGGCGACGGCCAAGTCGATGCAAAAACCGACGTCCGAGAATCCGAAAAAATCCCGGAGAAAACATCGGGAGGCGCTGCCATAGAAGATGACAAATCTCTTACGAATGAGGCGGCAAGAGGAAATCTCGATAAAAACCATCATGCTCCATCAATCGAAAGAACCACCAATACAGAAACGGTTCACCTCTCCTATAATGAGACTAAAGAGCTAAAACAAGATGTGGAGCGAAATAGAGATCAGATTCGGGCCAATGTCTCCCGGATCGTATCGATCAGCGTCCCGTCGAACACGACGCTGTCTGATGCGGTTAAGAACTCAGCCCATCGCCACAATACGGGTGTCGCTGCGGTCGTTGCGAGTTCAAATGTCCTTTCAGGTGTTGATCTTAACCAAGACTACCCCTTTGACACGCCCACCGATTCACTTGCAGGACAGAAACTTGCCAAAGCCGTCGTCTACCGAAACTACGTTGCGAATGATATTGCAAACGACAACTCAGAACAGAAAAAGCCTCGCGAAGACCTGCTAGAAGCGGCCGATCTAGCGCTGCAATTCGCCGACTATGCTTATCAGGTCGGTGACACAGCGCTCGGTGACGAAGCCCTTAAAAACGGTCTTCAGGCGTTAGACCTGGCATTATCTTTTGTTCCAGGGGTCGGCCTCGGCAAAGACCTCATCGCACTAGGATCCGGTATCAATCCCATCACAGGAAAAACTCTTTCTGATACAGAACGAGCCATCATCATGGGCGCTCTTCTAATGCCTGCCGCGATAGCCGGGACCACCAAAGTCATAGCCAAAACAGCCAAAGTATTAGGAAAAATCGCAGGCAAGAACCGTCTCGCCGCCAAGCTGATTGATGTTGTCAAGAGATCTGACAACTTCTTTTCCAAAGCCAGCTCAAAAAGCATCGAAAATGTTGGCGAAATTACAGATGATGTTATTGAGACTTTCGGAGAAAGAGCCGTCACAAATGTTTCAAAGAGCATGCAAGTTACGAACAAGAGTTCGTCCGAGATCGCTAATGACTATTGGGTTAAACAAATCGGCTACAAATATACGCCTTATAAGCCTGGAAGTGTCGTGTTGGAAGTAAAAACAACCAGTCCTTCAAAGTTTTTTAGGGTCCACGGCGAAACGAATCAACAAGGCGCTTGGCTAATGGATGTTGATCCTCGTAGTTTAGGAAAAAGTCAAGTCAGGAACATTTACTCCTTGACCCCAAATAATTCTCTAGAATATGTATCTGAAGTATCTGTGCCTGCAGGAGTAAATATGAGAATTGGCGAAGTAGCGAGCATCAAAGAACTTGAGACTCAGGGTGGCGCAATTCAGTATGAATTATTGGAAATTTTAAACGGCATAGAAGTCTGGGACACCCCTGTTAAGTGGTAAATAAGGTTTTTCAATGAATACAAAAGTTTTTATAAGTAGATGGAATAAGATGTTGTTCAATATCGAACGAATCGAAGAAAATGACGATTCTTATATCTTTTTTACTAACAGCACGCCAGTCACCATTAGCAAAGCCTTTGGCACACCTGGAGAAGCTGTCTGGTCTGATCAGACACTAATCATTCTTTTTAATGAAATCGATCGCAAAGACAATATTGCAGCCTTTTCACCAGAAGGAAAGGAAATCTGGCGTCTTCCTCCCGGCGAGGTTTCCACGAAAGAAGGACTTAAAGAGATCAACTACTCGGGACTTGGTATCTCAAAAGGCAAGATCGGTTGCAGCACCTTCTGGGGCCGTACGTATGATATCGATGTTACCTCAGGAAAGAGAAAATTCGTCGGTGTAACAAAATAGAAATTGAAAAAATAATATTTGGGCTGAAAAGATGAAAAACGAGGGAAACACCGTTCTTGACATTGGCAATACATCAGGAACGACAGATCCAAGTGCTTTTTACGATATGGAAAGGGACGTTTTCTTTAAAGGAAATTGATTATGATGTTAGAAAATATTTTAAAAGAAATCGACCAACTTCTTAAACCGGAACCTGCTGCCTTTAAAAGTGTCGGATTGGTTTTTGAAGAATACGTGGAAAAAGTCGAAAACGAAAAGACGTTACGACGCTATATCTATAAAAACCCTGATTCAAAGATTTGTCTTGATATAAACTGTTATTTTAGAGCTGATCGTTTTAATCCTATTTTCTGTTTTTTTAACGATAAAGGAAAAAGCTTTTTACTCAGCGAATATTGTAAGTTCAAGGATAAGAAAGAATATGCTGATTTATATTCCAAATCTATCTACAAACAGATAAATAATATGGAATATTTGAAAGAGCTTTTAAATCTTACCTCCAGGTTAGTTACGACGGATATGAAGGACATTATTACTGGCAAAGTCTGGGAAGATATTCCTACGGATTGGATGGGACACAAATAATTATATAGTGAGGAGCAAATTGAATCATTACAAGATGTATTTATTGATTTTTTTCTTCAAATTACCCCAAGAAGTGGGTTCCTTCTCAACAACAGCATCAACTTTCTTTAGATCGCTTTCATCAAATGACGCATCCGAGCAGAGAATGATGGGACACTCGAATCCTTTTTCTTTCAATGCCATCGCGAACTCGATCCCATCTAGTTCTTCCGTCTCATCAAAATGATAATCAACAATGATGCCTACGAACTCGCTTTTAAGGTTGGGGGTTCTTTCGAGAGCCATCCAAAAGTCTGTGGGACCGTTAAATATTAATGGCTCAGCATCGACTTTGAGTGCCCTTTTCCAGGCGGATTGGATAAATATATCGTCATCAACCACTGCGACCTTTTCTTTCTTCATCATATCGGAAGCTAATATCTTATCCACTTTGAATTGATCGAGAGCCGTCGCTATAAACTTTAGAAGATGGGTTCCCGTCATAGGCTTTGGCATAAAAGCATCGGCACCCACTTCCACTGATTTCCTATAGTCTTCCGGCAAATTGCGGTTAGAATGCATGCAAATGTGAGCCTTACAGCCCATCTTTCTCGCTTCTGCGACAAGATCATAACCGTTAAGACACTCCGGACCAAGATCGATGTCACATACGATCACATGAAATTCTATTCCACTGATACTTTTTAAAGCATCATCGCTTCTTCGAGCTGTCGCGACCGAAAGAAACCCCTTAATTCCTTCTCTTCGCGAAATTTCGCTTTTCAGGGCGTCCAGATAAAGGGATTCATCATCAATTAGGAGAATATTTATGGTACTGCTCGTTTTCTTACGCCATTCGCGGATCTTTTTTTCAAGCATTTCGTCGCTGATATTGTAATTACTTCCCGGCTTTTTAAGGTCAGACCTGGCAGCCAGTTTGTAAAGTTTTTGAACCTCTTGGCTTGATTTTGGCAGTTTTGCGGTAGACTGACTTTTTTGTCCCTCCGCGATCGGGATTGTAAAATAGAACTCGGTTCCCCTTTCCTTCGAGGACGCACACCAGATTGTTCCCCCATGAGAGCTAACTATTTTTTGTGCGATTGCAAGGCCAAGACCTGTTCCAGCCTTTTTTCCCTTGGTGAAAAAAGCATCAAAAAGAAGAGGAATGTCTACAGCCGAAATAAAAGAGCCAGAGTTGCCAATACAAAACTCGACACATTTCGATCCACCTTCCCCGATCTCACGAGTACTAAACCAAAGCTCTCCTTTAAAATTCATCGCCTGTAGGGCATTATCCACGATATTTGACACGACACGCAGCATTTTGACGCTGTTTGCAAGAACCATATGAACATGATGCAGCTTATACATCATAGTTACTTCCGCTTTGGTTCTGATACTAAAGATCTCATTGAGCGCTGCTTCGATAAGAGATTCCGGTAATGTCGGTTCCTTTATCAAATTGATATTGGTAGAACCTATCTCCATGACGTCTTGGATCATCGCATTGACGGAAAACATTGCTTGATCGACTTGAGGTATCAGCCTTGTAACAATATCATCGCGTTCTTCATGATTAGATGTTCCTTCAAGCATCGCAAGACCAGCTTTCAATACCGAAAACGGCTTACGAACATCGTGAGCTAACATTTGCGTAACACTTGCTATGGCAGCGCGCTTGGACTGAGTTTGAAGTTCTATCTGTAATCGATCGAATTTCGATTTAAAATTCTCTAGCAAAGAACGCGCACTGAAATATTCCATCAGCAGTGTCCAGTTTGATGCCTTTGCTGGTTGGCCGCGAATTATGTCTTCGACGCCCTGATTCAGTGTGTTCGCCGCTTTTTCAAAACTAACTTTTAAAAAGTACAATGCTATAAATATGACCAAAAACAAGACAATTAATGCAGTGATAAAAGCAACTTTTAGAATTTGCAGAATCTTGGTAAGTTCCTTTGTTTGAAAAATGAAGGATATTCGAAATGGAATAAAGCTGTTTTCTCCGGTTGAAACATGAATATTAATCAATAGTAGGTCTAGTCCCGTTGAGAAACTTGCCGTTAAACCTGAACTGTCTGAAAACACAGTCCAATCTTTTTTTGAATTTAACTCTGAAAAAAGCCTTTCCGAATCAAGATCGGTGACAACAGCTTTCCCGGACTCATCGACAATCCTGAAAGCAACTATTCCCTCAGTGGAAATTGACCTTTGAATCATCTTCCATGCATATCGATAATCACCTGTGCTAATTTCAACCGAAACAGCCCGTGAAATTAGAAGCGTTGCCGTAATTGCATCTTTGCATGAATAATCGATCAACTTTTCCTTTAGCGTTTTAAAGGAATAATAAGAAGCAAATCCGAAAATAATAGAGAGCATTAAAAAAACGAGTACGAAAAGTCTGTCGATGCTACTAATTTCAAAAAGTTTTTTCATTGCTCTATCTACCGCAAACGGCTAAAGAAGTGACCAAATCTTTGCTACTTAACTCGAACAGTTTTTCAACCAATTTATCATCGAAACCGCCTATCGCTCGAAATTCCATTCCTAACGAAGTTGCTGAAAGATGTAATTGCTGTAAGATGCCCCCAGAATCTAGAAACATAAATCTTTATCCTCGCGAGCCATACTTATTCATAATTTCAGTAGTATCAGCCACAATAGCGATCCAAACACTAGCGTTTTTTGTATAATCTTGTTTTGAACACGCAAGAAAGAGTTCATGATTAATGTGATTTTTGCTAACTTCCTTTAAACCACTTTCATCTGGCGCAGTTACAAATACTCCTCTTCTGCCATCTGTTGTTGACGAAACTGACAAAATAATTCGATATCCACCAATCCCACCTGCTGATGCAAAGGGATGATGGCCGTCTGCACGCCGCCAGAAACTGTCTATTAGCATAGTATTTAGCTCATCTTCAGGAACCCCAGCCCCCGAAAACGATTTTGCAGAGCACCTTTTCGCGGCGATCTTGCCAAAGTCGCTAATTTTGCGCTTTCTTGTTATCGCTACTGAATAATTATGTCTACCCGACTGGAATTTCTTATTAGGAGCAAATTCGATATTAGTCAAAGACGAAAAATATCTTTCCCATTCTCTCGCATGATCCAGATAGTCAAGTCGTCCGAATGTATGGTCATGGTACAATACGGAGTTAAACTTAAGAACAAAGCGTCGTGTACTTTTCAAACATCTATTTTTGCTGTTGATTTTCTGTAGCGGTAAAAGCTCAAGATTCTCAATTCCATCCCACAAGTTATATTTGTCTCCCCCTTCGCTAGACGAGGAGAGAAAACCAAAAAAGCCAAGGCCTGACAACTGCAAATCCTGCAGAAGAAAAAAATCATCCTTCGGTGAAAAAACAAGTATCGTTTTAATGGCAGGATCTAGTAAGGGCGCCAAAAAGTCGATAAGAAGTGAAGAGCTGCCAGATAGAATGGGTTGCCGACGAATCAAATCTACAGTCAGTAATCTTTTTTCAACCCGACATATTTTTGCCGCATAAAACCTGTTCTCTGCATAGTGGACTATATACTTCTTCATGTTACTCACCAATATCGATTACCTTGAAAAGCGAAAGAGAACCAGATAGCTTAGAATATAGTTTAAGATAGTCTTTTTCACGTCCGATAAATGCATACGTCCTGTGGCCGATCGGGACATGATAATAATGATGAAATTTATAACATAAATCGTTTTTTACCGTCTTTCGAGTGTCTAACTCAAGCTGCTCTCCCTTTGCTAACAATGGATGAATAAGATTTTCTGGATCAGGAATTGAACGAAGAGTATTGAATACAAAATCGAACAAACCCCAAGCGTCACTTCCCAAATGGACTGATCTAATTTCAAAGGACAGATGACGTTTCCCCTTAATGGGCCTTTCCGCGACATTATAACCGATACTTCTAAAAGCCATGGTTAGCTCTTTGATGATTCGATCCATTTCATCCCGTTGGTAGTTTTGGGGCTTTGAAATAGAAATCGAATAAATAGATCGATCTAGATTCGTATCGTCGGATGTGGCCGTTTCAGGACCAGAACAATTATATTCTTTTGGAAAAAATGACTTTGAGGGAATTTCAAGTTCACTCTCATTAAAAAACGGCAGTAAATCACGCCTGAGATTCCTATTAACATCATTCACTACTTTCTTCAAATGTTGGTTGTCTGTAGATTTTACATTAACAGGCGCCAGGAACCATGTCATAGTGGGAAGAGAGAAAAAGGAGTGATAACCCATTTTA
>CAILAO010000547.1 GCA_903832105.1 uncultured Pseudomonadota bacterium
ACATGAACGCCAAACGAAAGTCATAAGCCTTCTATACATGTCATACGCAACCGTTACACTTAAAAAAGGCAAGGAAAAACCCGTTCGTGAACGCCATCCTTGGATCTTTAGCGGCGCGCTTGCTAAGGAACCTTCGTCGCTTCCACCTGGATCTATTGTTGACGTCTTGGATGTCTCTGGTCATTTTATGGCCCGCGGTTATTATAACCATCACTCGCAAATCCGCGTGAGGCTTCTTACATGGAACCAAGATGAAATCATCAACGAAGCTTTTTGGGAATGTCGCCTTAGCACAGCTTTTACGAGGAGACGATCCCTTTTTGAGACACCTCACACAAACGCCTTTCGCATCGTTCATGCGGAATCTGACGGGCTCCCAGGGCTTATTATCGATCGCTACGATGGATGGCTCGTCTTTCAAGCCTTAACCGCAGGAATTGATCGCCACATCGAACTGATCACAGAGCGCCTGACTATGGTCGCTGAAAAATACTTTCCAGTCGCGGGCGTATTCGAAAGAAGCGATGAAGGTGTTCGCTCTCTCGAAGGACTTACTCAAAGAAAGGGTCCGCTTCATGGTTACACACCGCCAGCATCACCTGGTCTTATCATCACAGAAAATGGAATGCGACTCGTTGTCGATATCGTGAGTGGCCACAAAACAGGATTTTATCTCGATCAAAGGGCTAGTCGCTCGATTTTAAAGTCCTATTCACAGGGGAAAACAATCCTCAACTGTTTTTCTTATACCGGTGGTTTTTCAGTGGCGGGCTTCTTGGGAGGGGCAAAAGAAGTCACGAGCGTTGATAGCAGCGGAGATGCTCTTTCCATTCTCCAAAAAAATCTCGAACTCAATTTTGAAGATACCGACATCTGTCATAAGCGACATCATTTACTCAGCGGGGATGTGTTTCAAGTCTTACGGGAATTTCGCCAAAAGAACGAACGTTTTGACTGCATCATTCTTGATCCCCCTAAATTCGCCACGAACACCTCACAAATTCAAAGGGCCTGTCGTGGGTACAAGGATATCAATCTCCTGGCTTTTCAACTTTTAAAGCCAGGTGGCTCGCTCCTGACATTTTCTTGTTCGGGGCTGATATCGACGGATCTTTTTCAAAAAGTCGTCGCCGGGGCGGCTCTCGATGCGGGAGTTAACGCGCAGATTTTAAAAGTCTTAGGTGCCGGTGATGACCATCCAATTCTCTTATCTTTTCCAGAGTCCTCTTACCTCAAAGGCTTTTTGATTGCGATAGAGGGTTAAGCGCTGTAAGTTATAATTTCAATGTCTCGATGAAACGAATCTTCTAGGGGGGATAACCGTTATGCAGAAACTCGATCGCACGGGAAGTCCGATCAAGCTAAACGGTTTTAACAATCTGACAAAAGCGCTCAGTTTTAATCTTTATGATTTCTGCGCTGCGCGATCTGAATCCGAACGTGAATCTTACGTAAAATATGTCGCGAACCGATACAACGCGCACAAAATCACCGACATGTTAAAAGGCATCTGCGATATTATCGAAGCCAGCGTTATCGCCGTCTCAGATCAAGACTATGACCCTTGGGGTGCAAGTTCGTTAGTCCTGCTAAGCGACATCAAGGGCAGTGGTGTCGTTCCTCCAGCTCGAAGCGGAACCTCGATGCATTTGGACAAAAGCCATATTTGCGCTCATACCTATCCAGATTTTCATGCTGCTGGAACCGTTTGTTCGATTAGAATTGACATCGATATTGCAACCTGCGGTGAAATCACACCCCTGAAAGCCCTGAACTATATGTTGAGTTCGTTTTATTCGGATGTTGTCGTCATCGATTATGTCGTGCGCGGCTTCACGAGAGATGACCATGGAAGGCGAATTTACATGGACCATCCGTTGAGATCGATTCAAGATTACATTGATCCCAAGATTCTAGCTGATTATCACTCGATCGATTTAACCCTTCAGTCTGACAACATCTGGCAAACCAAAATGCTTCGTACAAAACTTGACGAAAGCACCTACTTTTTGGACCCTTTCCACTCCGAAGACCCGGCAAGCCGTGCGATTCTGGAGGCCATTAAGAAAGAAATGCGCGGGGTTCTACATATGTGGCCGGAATAATCTGAACACGACGGATGGCAAAAAAATAATGTTAATTTCATTTCGCTTTGGCAAAGACGTTAGACCTAACCCAACCCCAATTTAACACTAAATGGACGAGTACGAGTGCGATTAGCAAAAAACCGCCAATCTCGTGAATTTCAAAAAACTCAGGATCAACAAAGTCTTTAATTAAAACCGTTGTTAATTGATTAAGAATTAACAAAAACAATAAAATGTTTGTAGCAAATAACAACTTCTGTTTTTTCATGGAAGGTACCCCTTTAAAAAAGGCTCACGAACCTATACTATCTTCTTTAATACGAAACTTCATTGCTGAAAACCGATAAATTATTTATATTATAAGGAAAATGGCTTTGGTGTGTGTACTCAATTTAAGATCGTAGACATCGACTTCTGCTTACTCTTGAGGTATAAACGTGATCTTTTCTCTGAAACCTTAGCTTTTTCGCCGAAATCTTCGGCTAATTCACGGCAAAGTCAGCTGGCTAAGCTAAAGTATTCCGAGAGAGATCATGATTAGGTAACAAGATGACGTCAAAGACTAAGTCTACGCGCTAGAAGGGTTTCCGGCTAATTGAGTATCCGCCCTAGGCTTTTTAGGAAGAATATAGGTGTATCGTGGAAAAATTACCCCCCAGATGCATGAAAGTTCTTTTAGCTGAATCCGTAAAGGAGACTAGGCAGCAGCTTTTCAATACACTGCAATCCATTCCAACATTTACCCCAGGTGAGCAGTATTCCCTTTTTATAGCTAAGGACGGAGAGGAAGCTCTTGAGCTGTTTTCTGAGGTTTACCCCGACCTATTGCTGATCGGAACAGATCTCGACGGAAAAGTTTCGAGTTTGGAGGTCTGCCTTAAAGTCCGTCTTCTTGAAG
>CAILAO010000548.1 GCA_903832105.1 uncultured Pseudomonadota bacterium
CCTGAGAAAACGAAGATCATCTACTGCAAAGATGGTAACAGGAGAGGTACCTACCAGAATGAGAGCTTTGACTTTTTGGGTTACACGTTTCGACCCCGAAGTGCAAAGACGAAACTGGGAAGATTCTTTATGAACTTCAGTCCCGCAATAAGCAATAAGGCGACCAAAGAAATTCGCAGAGTCATGAGGGGTTGGCATATTCACCGCTGTAGTGGGGAAACCCTTGAAGAACTATCCCGCTTTTGTAATCCAATACTGAGGGGATGGATCAACTACTACGGGCGGTATTACAGGTCTGCGCTTTACCGGGTCTTTAATACCTTGAATCGCAGCTTAATGCGATGGGCGATGCGGAAATACAAGCGGTTTAAATTTCATAAGCGTAGGGCAACAAACTGGCTGAGAAGTATAGCAAAACGGCAGCCAGATACATTTGCGCACTGGCTGATTGGAATTAAGCCGTAGGCTGGGCAATAGGAGCCGGATGACGGGAGACTGTCACGTCCGGATCTGTGAGAGCGTAGAGGTGTGACTCCCCTGCGCCACTCGACTAATTAGTCGTCCCTGAAAAAATATATAACATATTGATATTATTACTTGATTAGCGAATATTTATATGCTATAATTGCCGGAATATTAAGAAAAGGAGCTAAAAACCGGCAATATTATGCGACCAAAAGACATCAATTTTGAAGAATCTCATGGAGACTTGTTCCGCGCCAGCCTGGAGCAGATACTAAACAGAACACATCCCTTGTATGTCATGGCCAATAAAATAGATTGGGAAAGATTTGACAAGTCTTTTGGAGCACTGTTTGCTCAGAACCAGGGAAGACCGGGACTGCCGACAAGACTGGTTGTTGGCCTGCATTATTTGAAACATGCCTACAATGAGAGTGATGAATCCGTTGTGGCGCGGTTACTGGAGAATCCTTATTGGCAGTATTTTTGCGGGTTCAAACAATTCCAGCATGAACTGCCGATTGACCCGTCATCACTAACCCGCTGGCGGAAACGTTTGGGGCCGGACAAAATCGAAGAGCTATTGTCGGCAACCATCGATACGGCGAAAGAAGAGAAGCTTTTAACACAGAAGCATGTGGAAAGAGTGAATGTGGACACGACCGTTCAGGAGAAAGCCATTGCTTTTCCCACAGACGCAAGACTTTACCATAAAGCGCGCCGTGTTCTTGTTAAAGCAGCGAAGAAGATGCATATCGATTTACGACAAAGCTATGAGCGAAACGGCAAGAAAGTTTTTCTCAAGCAGGGGCGCTATGCCAGCGCCGGCCAACACAATCGAGCGAAGAAAGAAACAAAGAAGCTCAAGACCATGCTGGGACGTGTCATTCGGGATATCCTGCGGAAGTGTTCGAAGCCAGAAGGACGCTTGCCCAAATTACTACAAATAGCACAAGACATTTTTGATCAGAAGAGAAACGATAAGGATAAGGTTTACAGTGTCCATGCCCCGGAAGTGGAATGTATTGCCAAGGGTAAGGTTCACAAGAAATATGAGTTTGGTTGTAAGGTGTCGATGGTCAGCAGTTCCAAGGACAACTGGATATTAGCGATTGATGCCCTTCACGGTAATCCTTTTGACGGACACACGCTGAAGGATGCGCTTCAGCAGGTGAAACAGATCACCGGCTGGCAGCCGTTGCATGCCTATTGTGACAAAGGCTACCGTGGCGTAGCCAAGGATATCCCGGACACAGAGGTTCACCTATCCGGGAAGAAGAAAAATAGCATGAAGGCCAGTCTTTGGAAATGGTATGCGCGGCGATCAGCCATTGAGCCGATCTTTGGTCATTTGAAATCAGACAATCGATTGGAACGGAATCATCTACAGGGAAAAGATGGTGATCGTATGAACGCTATTCTGTCTGGTTGTGGTTTTAACCTGAGAAAGCTCCTCAGAGCTTTCTTTTTGCCTTTTTTCCGAAGGCTGTTTGGAAGATATTTTGATCTATTGGCCAGATTTATCGGCGAAAATATGAGCGAAACAAACTTTGACATGATGTCCGCACGGGCTTTTTGAAAAAATGACTTTTTCAGGGGCGACTAACTATAACCGCCGCTTAATCCACCCTCTTGCCCCCACCGGCGGGGGACAATATTCATTTGTCATTGCGAGTTCACGGCAGTGAACGTGGCAATCTTAATGTATCTCGATATTTATGAGATTGCTTCGTTCATTAAATTCGCACGCAAAGACATTGCGACACAGTCTCA
>CAILAO010000549.1 GCA_903832105.1 uncultured Pseudomonadota bacterium
ACGATCTTAAATGCAAAATCCCGGTTTAAATTTTATATCATGCGTTTATTTTTTGTGATATAGGCTTCTGTTCTGAGGGTTTTGTTAGATCTTTAGGGTTTTTACACCCGTGAATATTTTGCAGAGGAACATATTATGGCAGTCACCCTTCGTTTAGCGCGTCGAGGAACTCACAACCAACCTTTCTTTCATATTGTCGCTGCTGATTCGCGCAAACCTCGCGATGGTCGTTTTATTGAAAAACTGGGTTACTATGACCCAAGAAAAGAGCCATCAGTTATCTCTTTTAAGGAAGAGCGCATCCGTTATTGGTACGGAAAAGGTGCAACTGTAAGCGTTACTGTTGGCAATCTCCTTAAAAAGAAAAACGTGAAGGTTGAGCGAGTAAAGACTCAGAGTGTTTAGATAACGCGCTCATTGGTCAGGCGGGAAGTTTTTTTTGAAGCTAACGCGGGGATACGACCTTTTAGGTAGATTCTGTCTAAAAAGTCCAAGATCAAGGCGGCAAGGAAAAAATGACGAGACATAACTTGCTGGTTAGGCGAGGAATTTTTTTTGAAGCCAACGCAGAGATTGGGTTTTTTAGACAGAATCTAGGTAGAATCTGTTTATGTATAACGTGACAGTCGTCACCATCCATCCAAAATTTATTGAATCATATTTTTCTTTTGGCGTTATCGGTGCGGCTCACGAAAAAGGGCTTGCTCGAGTGGTGTCTTTGGATTTGCGGCATTTTGCCGTTGATAAGCATGGCACGATTGATGACCATCCCTACGGTGGCGGAGACGGCATGGTGTTAAGGCCAGAGCCCTTGGCTGATGCGATCAAAAGTTTGAGTGATGATGCTTATGTTATTTTGACATCACCAAACGGCAAGATTTGGTCAAGAGATGACGCCCCGCGAATTCTGAATCTTAAGCGACCGATAGCATTGATCTGCGGGAGATTTGGCGGAGTTGATGAACGCTTCATCAAACGTTATGTTCATGAGGAGCTTTCTGTCGGAGATTTTATTCTGTCTGGAGGAGAGCTTCCCGCGCTGATGATGATTGATGCCATGCTTAGATTGGTTCCTGGCGTTTTGGGCAATGAAGATAGCGCAGTATGTGATTCATTTTCTTCTGGCTGTCATGGAATCTTGGAGCATCCTTTATATACGAGACCGCAAACCTTCGAAGGAGAAGATGTTCCGGTAGTACTGCTTTCGGGTAATCATAAAAAGATTGAAGAATGGCAAAGGAAAGCCGCGATTGAACGGACAAGAAAATATCGCCCGAGTCTACTGAATGACAACACCAGTCCCTAAATAGGCTCCAATCTCGGAAATAGTTGTGTGCACTTTTCCTTCAGTTAAACACACAATCTCGTCACTGTGACATTCTTTTACCGAGAGAAATCTCGAAAAACCACCAAGCGTGAGTGCCCAATAATTCATGGGATAATACTCAAGCAGAAGGCGGTGGAACGCAAGAAATCCGGAATTTTTTGAAGCTGTGAGGTATCCTGCCTCACCCGAAAAAGCAAAACCCTTCGCGCCTGGCTTCATGAAGACATATTCCGCAGCGCCACCGGTCAATGTTTTTTGGACCTTGCGGAAAACTGGTAAAGTGTCAGGCGTTGCGGAATATTCTAAAGGCAGCGCCGGAAACTGCGTCATGGCACCCATAAACTTTATATTAAACATGTGACTTGAAAGGTCGAAAAATGACAGCAAGTTCCATCCAAGTCCGCCGTCCCAGGTATATCGAGCTTTTGAAAATCTGATTTTATGGTCTTCAAAGATCGACTTCTGTTCTGTAGATGCTTCATGCTCGTGGTAATCCCATACACTCGTGATGACTAGTCCCTTAACTGGATTGGTAAAGAGACCAACCCCAAAGCCAGGGGCATTCTTTTCGTCTATAAGATCAACTTCAAGTTTTTGAGCGCGAATGTTTTCCTTATCGTAAGCGGCAAATCCGTGAAAAAGAAACAGTCTCTTTTTCTTGTCTGTATTTTCGACTTTTGATGCATCCGATGGTTTTTCTCGGGTCGTAGCTGCGGGTGTCGATGATGAGTCGGTCTGTTTAGTCGGGGTTTGATCGGCAAGACCGGGGGCAGTATCAAGATTTTCACGAGCCGGATTTTTAATGATTTCAGGGGTCACTGGTGGAGAACTGGATGTTATGACCGGACTGGTTTCTGTTTCGGGAATGTTTAGGTCTTCGCGGCTTCGAGACGTGATAATGCCAGGCTGTACTTCCGGCAATATGGACTTCTCCGTAGGCTTCTTAGCAAGAGCGTAACCTTCGGGGTTTACGGGATCTGACTTCTCAGCGACAAGGTGCTCTTTGGAATACTCAGCCAGAGCGGGAGAGGGAGTCGTCGACTCAATCAGGAGGGGTTTTGTAGAAGCCTGATCGAGGGATTCCTTTTGCGCGCCAAGGGCAAGATTTGGTTCGAAGCAGCATGACCAGGCAGGCTCTGACTTTCCCACTGGAATAATCTCTATTATCTGGGGTGTCGCTTGGCGGGGAATCAAAATTGAAGAGGATGACGTGAGGAGCGTTTTAGTCTTTCCCGTACTCTCCGTAATTTTGATATTGTAGCGGTCAGCTACAGAGGTGCTTTGCCAGGTTACTTGTGACATATTTTCGACCCCAGGCTTTTGGCTATCTAGTGCAACAAAGCTGCCGGATGCGATCGGTGATTTAACGGCCGTTCTAGGACTTGTTTGAATAAGACGCCAGTGAAAAACTCCTTCGGAAGGGGTTTCCCATACATACGCGTTTCCCACAACTTGGTCTTTCATGAGAATCGTCGAAAAGCTTGGCTCGGAGGCAATCTCACATTCCAACGCACCGCCGCTATTTAACGTACCAATTGAGATGGTGACGGGAAGGCCTAAACCAGAGGTCGACGGTAAGAGTATGAGCGTTGCTACAGAAAGACCTAAAAAAAACACCCCGAGGCGCTTCTCCATAAACTCGAAAACCATAAGGACAAATCCCCTCTTATTTAGCTGTTTCTCTACCTGTACTTCGTATGAATTGAATCTTCCCTTTTTCTATTCTAACGGAAGTTATGCTGGAAACACCATCATTTTGGATCTTGACCTTGTATTCTCCAGGTTTTAAGTGGATTCTGTTGACGAAGAAAGCTGCTGGAAGTAGCGTCCAGCTTCGTGTATCGGCTGTTTCGGTGACGGCTGAAAAAATATTAGCCGCAATGCCTCCGAGGGGGCCAGCTTGCTTATAAGCCTGTTCAGTAAGTATACCTTTCGCGACGAGCCTGGCCCCTTGTTTTGCGATGAGGCGGAGTCTTTTGTCTTCGAGGGTGAAACTGGCGATGGAATTCATGTTCTGCACGTTCGCCCCAGCGACATAGGGGGCTTCTTTTAGAACCTCAATACCAGTTGCCTCAGAGGCATAGGAACGTCGATTTTTGATAACAGGAAATGATAGGCGGACGACTTGCCTTCCGATCGGAATTAGAAACTCTTCGGTGGTCTTGTAGGTAATTAGACCTACTTCGTGAATAACAATTAGTTCACCCTCGGATTGAAGTTTTTCAACTTTTGCGCGAACTTTTTTTGCGCTCGCGGGGTACTTCTTCTCAATGGCCGTAATTTCGGAGGTTCTGCTTCGCTTCAAACAAAGTCTGAACAAGGCTTCGACCAAGTCATGCGGGACCGTGCCATCATAAAAGTCGCTATAAGTACCCTCGTATAATTTGAGGGCTTTTGAATAATCAATAATGGCACTATCGATGTTGTCGGTCGCCTCGTAAATCATTGCCGAGAGATACCGAGCAAAGGCATCTTCAGCATATCGATTTTTTTGCTCGTCGTAGCCCGCGTTGATCTCTGCAAGTTTGTTGTTGATTTTCCTGGCTTCAACGCCTGCTTCTTTAAGATCGTGATCCTCTAAAAAGGATAGGGCCAGAATGATATGAATGGAGACCTTTTCGTAATCTTCACCAGAATAGTCCTGCGAAGCATCGCTCACGATGAAGGATGTCGCTGTCTTCGCAATACTTGTTGTGTAAAGCTCGTCAGCGACTTTGTCCGCTTCGATTAAGAGGTTTCGCGACTTTTTCCGTTCTCCCATGCGATCAAAAATCATGGATTTTTCCAGACGATAAAGGAGCCGGTCTTTTTCGTTTCCTTTTATACTCGACGCGTCGAGTTTTTTAAGAGCCTCTTCGTAACGTTCATGCTTGAATTGGTATCGAACTTCCTCTGTCTCTTGAGTATAAGAGGCGCATGCACTTACAAGGAGCAGAAGCGCGCACAAAATACCTAGAACCCTAAGCGAAGAATAAAATGATCTATTCATAATCCTTTAAAGGCTTACAATAAACTGTTTTGCCGCTTACCAACCCGCACCCGATCGACGAAATCTTTTCTTAATCTGGTATTTTTCACTCCACTCAATCTCAGATGTTTCGATGCTAGTGAGAATGAGGTTTGTTTGGTAGGTAACGGTTTTATCGCCTTCCATTTGGTGGACGCTACTTGAAATAGCCCCAGAAAGGAAGTAATCAGCGCCGATCTGTGAACCGGTCTTTTTTGCTGTTTTTTCGGACACAGCGCCGCTTTGCTGGAATTTGATTTCGTCCAGAATTTTCTGCCGTTTTGCAGCATCAACGAATCGGACTTTTCCAGAGTTGATGAGCTCATTGCGGACAAATTCAGTCAAGGCTTTTGTGTCAATGTGTTCATCAGTGCGATTTTCAACATCATCAACAATCACAATGGGTTTTTGCCCAGCGTGAGATGAGCTGTATTGTTTAATCCAGTTCTTTTCAAGAACTGATTTAATGAGAACTTCTGCGGTCTTTCTTGCATCGGTTTCGTTCCAGCGATCATCAACGATTTCAGCTTTAGAAGGGTCCGAGTATTCGCCTTCGAATGACGGCGAGCAATACGTCAGGAAGAGGGACCCGAAGAAAGCTACGAAAACGCGAAAACGCCTCAGTTTCACGATCGAAAACATGTTCTTTTGTGACATACTCCAATATCCTCCCCAAAAAATGGTTAAATTACAAATCCTCTAACAACTCGCTAGGTTATTACTTTAGCACAACTGAACTTTCTTGAAAACGTTCCTTATCTTCTATTGTTACGCCCTCTTGGGGCTATAAAGGGAAAGGGGCTCATGATACAATGAAATATGAAAATAGCATAGTAGCCTTTAAACCTCTCAGGTGGGGGTCGTTTTATGATCCAACGTCTAAAGTTTCATCAGATAGTCATCGTTATATTTTTTGGAAGTGCCTTTTTTTCAGCGAACCTCTTCGCTAGGACCGTTTTTTTAAATGGCACGGATATCTCCAGTGCGAAGAGTCAGGACTTGAAAAACGTGAGTATTCATATTGATGAAAAAGGAGATCTCTATATTTCCGCGCCTCACTATCAAGTCAATGAGGAGAATACCTTTTTGCCTCTTAGTAAATATGTCCAGAGCTTGAATCGACCATCGCACAAAGGTTTGGAAGAAGTGCCAAAGGCAGGTTTTGAAACAGATCAGGGGGTTAAAGTTCCTTCGCTCTCGGAACAGTCGATTTCGCCCGAAGCACAGTCTGGGCAGGCTCCCAATGTGAGCGTTGCAGCGCCTAAAGCGCAAGAAACTACTTCGGCGGTGCCAGAAAAATCCGCATCCCCTGCCTCTAAGGAGGGGCTAAAAAGCGCCCAAGGCAGTACCTCGGTTCCCGCAGGCAAGGCGGGTTCTAAGACTAATCCTGAGTAGAAAAGCTGAGAAAAAGAATTCATGTTGGTTGATGTCGGAAAGCTAGAACAATCTTTTAAGCAGGTCAAAAAGGGTATAGAAGCGGCCTCGATCGAGGCTGGTCGGCAAGCCAGTGAAATTCGTCTCGTTGCCGTTAGCAAGTCTCAACCGGCTGAAAAAATTAGAGGTCTGGTTTCTCTCGGTCAGGCTGAATTTGGAGAAAACTTTGCCCAAGAGCTTCTGGTGAAGGCTGAGGAGCTAAAGGATCTCGCTATCAGATGGATTTACATCGGTCCGCTTCAATCTAACAAAATTTCTAAAATCGTTAAAATTTCTCACGAAATTCAATCGGTCACGACCGAGAAGCATATCCGATATGTGAGTCGTTACGCCAAAGAATTTGGAAAGATCCCGTTTCCGATTTATATAGAAGTCAATATTGGTGAAGAAGATGCTAAGCACGGTCTTCTGATGACTGACGCTCAACCGTTTGCTGA
Source organism: uncultured Pseudomonadota bacterium (assembly GCA_903832105.1). Classification (GTDB taxonomy): domain Bacteria; phylum Bdellovibrionota_B; class Oligoflexia; order Oligoflexales; family CAILAO01; genus CAILAO01. The sequence continues at coordinate 6,206 of CAILAO010000549.1, forward strand.
TATTATCAAAAACTCATTTTCGGAAGAGCTTGATTTGCAGGGGATTATGGTTATTCCTCCCGCTCGATATCAAGACGAAATCTATTCCGGGAAGATTCCAGAGGTCTATAAAGAGGCGAAAGCGCTGGCGCGAAAAATCGGTCGCGGAAAGCTTTCACTCGGAATGTCCGGTGATTTAAGAATGGCGATTCAGGCTGGGACAGACTGCCTTAGAATTGGGACGGCTATTTTCGGCGATCGTTAATGGCAGATGATAGAGTCGAATTGCCAGGTAGTGATAAAGCCTGCCGAATCAGGTATTATATTGAGTGGATGGATGGAGTTCTTTTTTGTTCATTGAGGTGATTAAATCATGAGTTATGTATTCCTCGGCGGCATCGCGCAAGTTCTGCACTTTATTATTAATTTCTTGCAAATTCTTGTTATTGCGTTTGTTATTGTTAGTTTCGTGGGTGATAGGAATAATCAGATAGTTCAGATGATCAATCAGATCGTCAACCCACTCCTGAAGCCGTTTAGATTTTTAAATCGGGTTATTCCTGGACCCCTTGATTGGTCGCCTTTTGTGTTTGTTTTATTTCTCATCTTTATCGATCAGGTTTTTGTGCGATACCTGCTGATGCTTGCGAGTTCTGGGAGCGCAGGGTTTCCTAAAGTTGGCCCGTAGAGGAGTCTTGCGAAGGGGGGGGCAAGAGTTTCCCCGGAGAATCTCAGGATATCAGGATATGAGGATATGCATTATTTAGCGACCGCCTTATCGGTAGTTTGGATGAACGTTCTCATATTTCTGCTTGCCTTGTCTTCAAAACAAACCGAGCAGTTTGCAATCAAGTCATATGAACTCGTAAGCCCGCCGCCACTCATTGAACTGAAGGCCGAAGTGGTTAAACTCTTAACCTTTGGACACTTGGGGCTTTATCATGACTTTATTAATATCTGGGCACTTCAGTTTCTTGTTGATCCAGGTTTAAAACAAGAGGAGCCTGAACAAGTATTCAAGGTCGTCAAAAGAATCGCTTCTCATAGGCCAAAACTGGAATCCTTCTATATGATTTCATGTTTCGTGTTAGCGTTAGATTTAAAAAGACCAGAATATTGTGAGCCGATTATCATTGAGGGACTGCATGCTTTTCCGAATAGCTGGCGTATTCCAATGACTCAGGGATTTATTTTCGGATTCGAATTAAAGGACCGGGCAAAGGCAAGTGCTTTTTACCATCTAGCAGCATCGAGAGAAAAATCACCGCCCTACGTGGCAAGACTTGCAAAAAAATTACTGAGTGAAGAAGCTCTGGATGCGTCGGATATCGAAGAAGCGATCGAACTTATAAAAACTGTACCGGGCGGGGAAAAGATAGAGCGTTCACTCAAATTGCGTTAGGGTTACAATGGTTGAACAAGACGAAAAAGTTGTGTGTCACGTGGAAAAGTCTCCGGCAGTCCAGTCGGCAACGGTTTCCCAAGAGGATAATATTTTAGAGCTTCGGCAGTTAAAGAAGACCTTTACCGTAGGTCTTTTCCGAAGGCAAAAGCAGCAAGCCGTAAATAGTGTGAGTTGCCGCTTTCCTAAGGGGTTTTGTACTGGGCTTCTCGGGCATAATGGTGCGGGAAAAACAACGATCATCAAGATGATTTTAGGACTGATTGAACCAGAACGTGGAGAGATTCTTTTCTGCGGAAAACCAATATCTCGAGTCGATCGCGCGCTTATTGGTTACCTGCCTGAAGCTCATCGGTTTTCCAATAATTTAACGTGTGAGGAAGTTCTGCGTTTCCACCTAAATTTTCTCAGTCTTCCCCATAGATCTGTTGGTTTTCCGAAAGAAAGAACTAGAGAGTTACTCAAGTTGGTTGGTCTTTGGGAGCATAGGCGAAAAAAAGTGACTGAACTTTCAAAGGGCATGGCTCGAAGGCTTGCGTGGGCACAAGCGATTAGTCATAAACCAGAGTTTTTGATTTTAGACGAACCCTTTTCCGGGCTTGACCCAGTGGGGCGTCGCGAGATGCGTGATTGGATCTTGGACTTGAAGGCAAGAAAAATCTCGGTTCTCCTTTGTACCCATGAAATGAAAACGGTTGAAGATCTCTGCGATGAAATCCATATTTTAAATAGCGGCCGACTCGTCTTTTCAACGCTGAGTCCCTATCTAGGTCAGAGCGAGGAGGAGATTAATGTATCTAAAGACCCGCATTTATACAGTGTATGCATTTCGGGAGCGAGCTTTGATACAGCTAATGAACTTCTGAAAAACTTTCTACTTCCCTCTTGGCATTCGTGTAGTCAGGATGGATTTCTTTTATCATTGAACTTTCGAGACTATACCGACGCCGCAAGATGGCTCCTTGTGTTTTTGAATAAGGGTTTTGTCGTTATCCGATTTGGAAAAGCGCATAATTTAACAGAAGAACGTCTGTTGAAGTTTTTCGTTGGGGGCGGGTCATGTTGAGTCATCTTTGGACTGCTACAATGGAATCGTTCCTGCTTCTTCGGCGGGA